>QGUO01000683.1 GCA_003242495.1 Pseudomonadota bacterium
CAGCTGTTCCGCTTCGACGTGTTGTCTCGCGGCCTGACGCTCGCCGCGCAGCGCGGGGTCGCCGTGACGGACGAGTCCCAAGCCGTGGAGCTGCTCGGGTTGCGACCGCGCCTGGTCGCCGGCAGCGCCGAGAACATCAAGGTCACCGTCGCCGAGGATCTCGCCCGGGCGGAGCGGATCCTGGCCGCGCGGCGGCAGTCGGCGGGCGCACAGGACGGAACGGCATGAGCACGACATTGCGGATCGGCCAGGGCTACGACGTCCACGCCTTCGAGGAAGGCGATCATGTGACGCTCGGCGGCGTGCGCATCGCGCACGAGCGCGGCGTGCGCGCGCATTCCGACGGCGACGTCCTGCTGCATGCGCTGTGCGATGCGCTGCTCGGCGCGGCCGGGCTCGGCGACATCGGCATGCACTTCCCCGACAGCGATTCGCGCTGGCGCGGCGCCGACAGCCGCGAGCTGCTGCGCCATGTGCGTCAGCTGCTCGAGGCGCGCGGTTTCGCCGTGGTCAATGTCGATGCCACCGTGCTGGCCGATGCGCCGCGGCTCGGGCGGCATCGCGATGCCATGCGCGCCAACATCGCCGCGGACCTCGGCATCCCGCTCGAGCGGGTCAACGTGAAGGCGACCACCAGCGAGGCGCTGGGCTTCATCGGACGACGCGAGGGACTGGCTTGCCAGGCGATCGCGCTCATCGAGGCGCGCGCGTGAGCGCGGACGCGTACGGCCCCGACGTGCCGTGCGCCCATGGCGGTCCGCTCGGCAGCGGGCGCATTCGGGTGCAGCCCGAGGATTTCGTCGTGCGCGAGTGGCTCGGCTTCGCGGCGGACGGTGAGGGTCCGCATTGGCTGCTCACCGTGCGCAAGCGCGACGCGAATACCTTGTGGGTCGCCCGCCAGCTCGCGCGCATCGCGGGGGTGCATCCGCGCGATGTGGGGTTTGCCGGGCTCAAGGACCGCAACGCGGTCGCCGAGCAGGCGTTCACGGTGCCGGTATCGACGCATGCCGAGTGGGTCGGCACCCGCGGCGAGGGCTTCGAGGTGCTGGCCGCGGCGCGGCACCGGCGCAAGCTCAAGCGCGGCGCCTTGCGCGGCAACCATTTCGAGCTCGTGGTGCGCGATTTCACGGGCGATGCGGCCGCGCTCGAAGCGCGCATGGCGACCATCGCCCGCGAAGGCGTGCCGAACTACTTCGGTCCGCAGCGCTTCGGCGCGCAGGGCGCCAACCTGCAGCTCGCCCGTCAATGGTTCGCGAACGGCGTCGCGCCCGGCGATCGCGCCCGACGCGGCTTCGCGCTGTCGGCGGCACGCGCAGCGCTGTTCAACACCGTGCTGGCCGGGCGGGTGCGCCAGGGCACCTGGAACGCGCTGCAGGCGGGCGATGTCGCCAACCTCGATGGCAGCGGCAGCGTGTTCGCCGTGTCCAGCGTCGATGCGCCGCTCAGCGAGCGTTGCCGCCAGCTCGACCTGCATCCGAGCGGCCCATTGTGGGGCGCTCGGATGCAGGTCGAGC
>QGUO01000684.1 GCA_003242495.1 Pseudomonadota bacterium
GTGCTATGTGCGCTCCGAAGGACTCGAGGACAGGGTGGAAATCCGCCAGGCGGACATCTTCGAGACCGACTTCAGCGATGCGACAGTGCTCACGCTTTATCTGTTGTCCGACCTGAACATGAAGCTGCGCCCCACGATCCTGGCGCTGCGCCCCGGCACGCGGGTGGTGTCGAACTCCTTCAAGATGGGCGAGTGGGAGCCGGATCAGGACATCGAGGTCGAGAACAGTTACGCGCACGCCTATCTATGGATCGTGCCGGCCAGGATCGGCGGCGTTTGGAGCTTCCGCGAACAAGGCGGCGACCAGACCTTCGAGGTGACGCTCGAGCAGGATTTCCAGAAGTTCTCCGGCGCCGGCGCCGGCGGGCTGGCGGTGAGCGAGGGCAGGCTGCGTGGCGCGGATCTCGAGTTCACGGTCATCGGCCTTGCGGGGCAGCCGCTTGCGCTCGCAGGACGCGTCGAGGGTGACCAGATGCAGGTCACAACGCGTCGCGACGGTCGCACCGTCACCTACGTGGGCACGCGCACCAAGCGCTCGTGAACCGGCGGTCGGACGCCTGGCGTGGCGCTTACATTAATTGGCAATACGTCTCCCCGACGTTGCAATAATGCCGGTGCGATTCGCAGGATTCAGGGGGAACGATCACGACCTGCGCGCCCGGGTCGCAATGAACACTTACCGACGATGCGGTCGGCATCCAGACCACTCAGCCTGACAACCAATACTTGATCTGCGGGGAGCGCAGCGTTTCGGGGGCAACATGACAAGCGTACTCACGAGATTCTTCAACATCCGTCGCGAAGAGGTCGCGCCGATCCTGGCAGCGGCGCTGTACTTCTTCTGCATTCTCACTGCGTTGATGATTCTGCGCCCGACGCGCGACGCGCTCGGCATGCAGCGTGGCCTCGACGCCATCCGCTGGTTGTTCATGGTCACCCTGGTGGCCACGCTGGTGGTCAATCCGCTGTTCGGCTGGCTGGTAGCGCGTTTCCGCCGGCTCATCTTCATCACCGCCACGCACGCGTTCTTCGCCGTCAATCTGCTGCTCTTCTGCGGTCTGCTGGTGTTCGCGCCGCAAGCCGTGGGCGAGACCACCGGCATGGTGTTCTATGTGTGGATGAGCGTGTTCAATCTGTTCATCACGATGGTGTTCTGGGCGCTGATGGCCGATCGCTTCTCGCTCGAGCAGAGCAAGCGCATCTTCGGCGTGATTGCCGTCGGCGGCACCCTGGGCGCAATCTTCGGCTCCTCCCTGGCGGCGTTGCTCGCCGAAGTGCTGGGCGCGGCCATGCTGCTGGTGGTGGCGGCCGGTTTCCTGGGGCTCGCCACGGCGGCGGCCTGGATGGTGGCGCTGTTGCAGCCCGAGCGCGCCGTGGCGCACGGCCCCGAACGCGCGCCCGCCGTCGATGAGCGGGCGCGCATCGGCGGCAGCGCCTGGGAAGGCTTTCGTGCCGTGTTCCGTTCACCCTATCTGTTGGGCGTGTCCGGATACGTGCTGATCCTCGCCGTGAT
>QGUO01000685.1 GCA_003242495.1 Pseudomonadota bacterium
CGCGTGCGGCCCGCCACGGAAGCAGATTGGGCCACCGAGTATCTCGATGCCATCATCTCGGCGCGCGTGGTCGACGGGGTGGACGGGGCCATCGCCCACATTGGACGCTACGGCTCGTCGCACACCGATTCGATCGTCACGGAAAACGCGCGTACCGCCGAGCGCTTCCTGACGGAGGTCGACAGCGCCATCGTCCTGCACAACGCCTCCACGCAGTTCGCCGACGGCGGCGAATTCGGCATGGGTGCCGAGATCGGCATCTCCACGGACAAGTTCCACGCGCGCGGGCCGGTCGGTGTCGAGCAGCTCACGAGCTACAAGTACGTCGTGCGCGGTTCGGGACAGCTTCGTCCGTGAGCCCGGCTCGTTGCCCGTCATTGCGGAGCCCGGTGTGAAGCCCTCGGTTCGCCCGTTGTCGTGGTACGCGTGGTCGATCTGTGCGCTGCTCGCGTGCGCGCTGTCCGCGGGCGCGCAGTCGGCGGGCGATTCGCCGCTGGAGGCGCTCCGGGCGGCCATCGAGCAGGCCCGCGAGGCGCAGGTCGATGCGTTGGCGCCGACGAGCTTCGAGGCCGCGCTGCGCGAATACGAGGTCGCGATGCGCGACGCCGAGCGCGGCCGCAATCCCGAGCGCATCCGCAAGCGCGTGGACGCGGGCATGGCGCTTCTCGACAAGGCGGACGCCGCGGCCAGGTCCGCGCGGCAAGTGTTGAGCGGCGTCATCCGCACGCGCGACGAGGCCTTGAGCGCGCAGGCGCCGCGTTATGCGCCGGAGGAGTGGGCGCGTGCGGCCGCGAAGTTCCGCGACGCCATGCTGCAGATCGAGCGCAACAACATCCAGAACGCGCAGCGTCGGGCCGCCGAGGCCGAGGTGTTGCTGCGTCAGGTGGAGCTTACGGCCATCAAGACCGCGACGCTGGACGAGGCCCGCGCGTTGATCGCGCAGGCCGAGGCGGCACGCGTCGAGCGTGTCGCGCCGCGCAGCCTCAATGCGGCCCGGCGCTATCTCGCCCGGGCCGAGCAGGAGATCCAGCGCAACCGCTACGACCTCTCGGTGCCCGAAGAGCTTGCCGCGCAGGCCAGCTACGAGGCGCGTCATGCGCTGGAGATCGCGCGTGTGATCGAGCGCGTGAGCCGCAACAAGGATGCCGGTCTCGAAGCGCTGATCCTGGAATGGGAAGCGCCGGTCAAGGACATCGCGGCCGAGATGAACGTGCCGGCGCGCTTCGACCAGGGCCTGCTGGTGCCGCTGGGCGAGATGCTCGAGTACGCGCGGCAGCAGCGCCAGGAGCTGGTGCGGCTGCGCCAGGAGCTGGAGGACCGCAACGGCCAGATCGAGGCCCTCAATGCCGAAGTCCAGCGCCTGGAAAGCCGGTTGGGCGGCGTGTCCGAGGAGCGCCTCGCCTTGCAGCGCCGGGTGATCGCCCAGGAGCGACTGCGCGCCAACGTGGCGGCCGTGGAAAGCGCGTTCACCTCGACCGAGGCGCGCGTCTACCGCCAAGGGGATGACGTGGTC
>QGUO01000004.1 GCA_003242495.1 Pseudomonadota bacterium
CGAACGGTTGCGGCAAGTCGAGCCTGCTGGCGCTCGTCGCCGGCACCCTGCAACCGGACGCCGGCAATTTCGAGCGGCCCGGCGACCTCGTCATCGCGCACGTCGCCCAGGAGCTCGCCGCGAGCGCACGCCCCGCCATCGAGTTCGTGCTCGACGGCGATGCCGAGCTGCGCGAGATCGAGCGCGCCATCGAGCGCCAGCAGCATGACGCCGCTGCGGACGGCACGACCCTCGGCGCCCTGCACGCCCGCTACGAAGCGGCCGGCGGCTACGATGCGCGCAGCCGCGCCGGCCGCCTGATGCACGGCCTGGGCTTCGCGCCAGGCGATGAGCAGCGTCCGGTCAGCGCTTTCTCCGGCGGCTGGCGCGTACGGCTGAACCTCGCCCAGGCGCTGATGTGCCGCTCGGACCTGCTGCTGCTCGACGAGCCCACCAACCACCTCGACCTCGACGCGGTGCTGTGGCTCGAGAACTGGCTGCGGGAGTATTCCGGCACGCTGCTGGTGGTGGCCCACGATCGCGAGTTCCTCGATCGTGTCACCAACCGCATCGTGCACATCGAACAGGGCGCCGTGCGCACCTACAGCGGCAACTACTCCGCGTTCGAGGAACAACGCGCGGCGCAGCTCGCCCAGCACCAGGCCATGTACGAACGCCAGCAGCGCGAGATTCGTCACATGATGAGCTTCGTCGAGCGCTTTCGCGCCAAGGCGAGCAAGGCACGCCAGGCGCAGAGCCGCCTGAAGGCGCTGGAGCGCATGGAGCGCATCGCGCCGGCGCACGTGGACTCGCCCTTCGAGTTCTCCTTCCTGTCACCGGACAAGCTGCCGCGGCCGCTGCTGACCCTGGAGCGGCAGTCGGTCGGCTACGGCGAGCGCACGGTTCTGCGAGACGTGAGCATGACCATTTCGCCCGGCGATCGCATCGCGCTGCTGGGCCGTAACGGCGCCGGGAAATCCACGCTCATGAAACTGCTGGCGGGCGAGCTGGCAGCCGGCGACGGCCGGCGCACCGAGGCACGCGACTTGAAGATCGGTTATTTCGCACAGCATCAGCTCGAGCAGCTCGACCTCACGGACTCGCCGCTCGGACACCTCAAGCGCCTGGGCGGCCCCGCGGCGATGCGCGCCACCGAGCAGGCGCTGCGCACCTTCCTCGGTGGCTTCGGCTTCAGCGGCGAGCGGGTGTTCGAGCCGGTCGGACCGTTCTCCGGCGGCGAGAAGGCGCGACTGGTGCTCGCCCTGCTGAGTTTCTCGAGACCCAACCTGCTGCTGCTCGACGAGCCGACCAACCACCTGGACCTGGAGATGCGCCAGGCGCTGGCCGTGGCGCTGCAAGAGTTCGAGGCCGCCGTCGTGCTGGTTTCACACGATCGGCACCTGCTGCGCGCGGTGGCCGACGAGCTGGTCCTGGTCGATGACGGCCGTGTGCAGCCCTTCGACGGCGACCTCGACGATTACGCGCGCTGGTTCGCCACCCGTGATGCCGCGAGCGCCAAGGCCGCGACGGCGGACAGCCCGCGGCTCAGCGCCGAAGCGCGTCGGGCACGCAAGCGCGAGGAAGCCGAGCGGCGCAATCGCTTGAGCCCCTTGCGAGCGCGGATCGCGCAAGCCGAACAGGACATCGAGCGCCTGGAACATGAGCGCGCACGCATCGAAGCGGCGCTCGCCGATCCGGATGTGTACGCCGAGGGATCCGCGGCGACGCTGCGCGAGCTGCTCGCGCAGCAGGCCGAGAACAAGAAGGCGCTGACGGCTGCGGAAAGCGCCTGGCTGGAAGCCAGCGAGGCACTGGAGCAGGCAACGCGCAGCGACTGAACGCGTGTCGAGCGGGCGGCCTGGCGCGTGCCGCCGCGAACGCCGCCGATGCGTACGAGCAGGGCCACGCGTACGAGCAGGGCGACGCGGTGCTCGACGAATCCGCCCCCGACGGTCGCCACCGGGCCGTCCGGGACGCCCCATCGGGAACCCGCGTCGTGCGGCGACGTTGAGAAGATAGGGAGGAGTCAACGAGACACCTGTTGGGATGCCGCATGGAGTGGATGCACGGGAGCCGCCTTGCCGCCGGGACGACGACAGTCGGGACAGCGACTGGGATGTTCGCGCTGCTGGCCTGCGGCCTGAATCTGGCGGCGGCGTCGTTTGCGCTACCTGCCGCAGCCGCCGAGGGACTCGCACTGGACCCGCCGCGAATCACCGAGCTGTTCCTGCCGAAGGAGCTCGACAAACGGATGGAGGCGATGAGCGCCCCGGAGCCTGCGCCCGCCGGTGAACGCGCCGTCGAGGAAGTGCAGGTCGAAGGGGCACGTCTCGCCGGGCCGCCCGGTGCGCCGCGCCCTTGGCCGGGGATCGCGGCCCCCATCTGGGCCGTGCTCAATCCCGCCGATGCCTGGCGCATTTTTCTGCCCTGGCTGCCCGAGCAGGCGGCCGCACTGTTCGGCGCGCCCGATGCCACCGACACCGGCCTGACGCCCGCGGCGCTGACAGGCGATGTGTGGCCCTACGATCCGCCGCCCGAGCCGTGAACGGGCGGTCCTGATCTCGCCGAACCTGGGGGCGCCCGCACACCCTGGTCGCTGCCGGAACGTGAGTTTCGCAGCCTCGCCCTGCCCGGCTCAGGGACGCTTGCAGGTGATGGACAATCCCGCGCGGCTGCGCTCGTCGATGCGCGTGACGCCATCCTCGACCGTTTCCAGGTGCGCGAGGAATTCACGGATGCCGCGGCTGGTCATCGACACGTTGTGTGCCGTGAAGCATCCGCCGGGCTCGATCTTGGGCCACAACGCCACGAAATAATTCCGATACCACTCCTTGTCCGCGTCGGAGAACACGAAATCGATCGGCCCGGGCAGCTGCGGCACGAGCGTGTGCGCGTCCCCGAGTCGTGCATCGACGAACTCCGCCAGTCCGGCCGCCTGGAGATTGGCCAGCGCGGTGCGATGACGCTCGGGGTCGATCTCGATGGTCACCAGCCGCCCGCCGGTCTTGCTCAGCGCCCAGGCGATCCATACGGTGGAATGCCCGGTCGACGTGCCGATCTCCACGGCCCGACGAAAACCCCGCTCGACGATCAGATCATGCAACGTGCGGCCATCGATCTCGGGCACGTTCAGATCGTGCCAGGTGCCGCGATGTTCCTCGAGGAAGGCCTCGACCCGCGCATCGAGCTCCGCGCGCCCGGACGCGGGTGGTTGCGGGGCCTGCCCATTGGCAGAATGGACGATTCCGAGACCGGCGAGGATCTGGACAATCCAGATGGGGAGCTTGAACATGGCTGGTCCTCCACTGACGACCCTGCCCGGCCGCCGACCTGGCGTGGGCACGGGGACCACCCCGAATGAGCAGCAGGGGCATCATGCCACGATTCATGGCCGAGAAAGCGCACGCGGCGCATGAGCATGTCGACGAACGGTCCACCCGGCGCCCGCTCGAGCGCCTGCTGGCCCTGGAGGGCGGCTGCAATTTCCGCGATGTCGGCGGCTACCGCACGCAAAGCGGCGCAACGGTGCGCTGGGGGCAAGTGTATCGCGCCGGCGTGCTGAGCTACTGCACCGACGCGGACCTGCGCACTCTGCAGCAGCTTGGCGTGCGCGCCATCTGCGACCTGCGCCGCGCCGAAGAGCGTCGGCGCGAGCCGACGGACTGGCCGGATCCCGCGACGCACCATCTGTTCTGGGACGACGACGAGGATGCGCCGACGCTGCGCGCCTTTGCGGCGCGCCACGCACCCGACCCGGCAGGAATGCGCGCCGCCATGATCGACTTGTATCGCGCGTTGCCGGACTGGATGATCAGCCGGATCGCCGGCCTGTTCGGCTGCCTTGCCGCCGGCAACCTGCCCCTGGTGGTGCACTGCGCGGCCGGCAAGGACCGCACCGGTATCGCGGTGGCCGTGCTGCTGCTGACCCTCGGCGTGCCGCGCGCGACCGTGCTCGAGGACTATCTGATGACCAACGAGGCGGGGGATTTCGAGCAGTTCCTGCGCTCGCGCCGGCACAGTGAGCTCGGGCTGGCCGCCGATCATCATCCATTGCTCGAGCTGCCCGCAGAGATCCGCCGCGTGCTGCTCGGCGCCGAGCCCGACTATCTCGAGGCGGCGCTCGAGCAGATCGATGCCGACTACGGCTCCCTGGAAAACTACCTGGAAAGGGCCGTCGGCGTGGACCACACCATGCGCCAGCGAGTGCGCGCCCGGCTGCTCGGCTGAGGCGGTCGCGCAGCGATGTCGCAGCACGCGGGCCCTCGGGACGGATCGCTGGTCGCCCGCGTGCTGGCACACGGCTTCGCGCGTCTGCGCTTTCCCGAGCCGCTCGAAACCGAGTTTCGCGCCGATCATCTCGGCGCAGTACGACGCTGGGTACGGCTCGCCATCGTCGTGGCCGCGGGCACCACCGCCGGTTTCGCCATCATCGATCACTGGGCGATCCGCGCGAGCAACGCCGTACCCGACCTGGTGCGCTTCGGTCTGCAAATGCCCATTCTGGTGGCAGCCGTGCTCGCCACCTTCGACCGCTTCTATGCGCGCTGGTACCAGAAGACAGTGCAGGTCGGCAGCGTGCTGTTCGGCCTCGGCACCGTGCTCATGGCGAGCTACGCGCCGCCGGAGCACGCGGCGATGGTGGCTGGGCGCGTGCTGCTGTTCACGTTCTTCGTCTATTTCATGCTCGGCCTGCGCATGGGGCAGGCACTGCGTTGCAACATGGTGGTGCTGCTCGCGCTGCTCGCTGCGGGCCTTCTGGGCATGATGCCGTCGGACGTGGCCACCTACATGGGCTTCGCGCTGGTGTGCGCCAATGTGATCGGCAGCGCGGGCGCCTATGCGCTCGAGCATGCCAGTCGCACCTCGTTCCTGGAGCGGCGCCTGCTGGTGGAGATCGCCACGCTCGACGGCCTCACGCGCCTGCTCAACCGGCAAACCTTCGAGACCCGCGTGCACGAGGCCTGGCGCTGCGCCCTGCTCGAGCAGCAGCCGATCACGGTCATCATGGTCGATGTCGATCACTTCAAGCTCTACAACGATCACTACGGGCACCAGGCCGGCGACGAATGCCTGCGCCGCGTGGCGACCACGGTGCGCGCCGCCGTCGGCGCGGGCAGCGGCGATTTCGTCGCACGCTATGGCGGGGAGGAGATCATTGCGGTGCTGATCGGCCGCAGCGCTGCGGATGCGAGCGCGATCGCGCAGCGCATCGTCGAGCACGTCGCCGCGCTCGACATCGCCCATGCGCTGGCCGATTGTCGGCGCGTGAGCGTGAGCGTCGGCGCGGCCACGGAGACACCGCCGATCGCCTCCTCGTTCGATGCGCTCGTGCGCCTGGCGGATGACGCCCTTTATGCCGCCAAGCGCGAGGGCCGCAACCGCAGCGTGGTCGTCGAGAGCCGGCCCGCCGTGGCCGCCTGAGATCCCACTAGGGCAGCTGCGGAGGCTGGTATTCCAGGGTCAGACCCAACAGCCACAACAACAGCAGCACCAGCGGCACGTGCACCGCGAACTGGATCACCGTAAAGCCGATCACGTCACGGGCACGCAGGCTCAGAATCCCCAGCAACGGCAGCATCCAGAACGGGTTGACCAGGTTGGGCAGCGCCTCGGCGGCGTTGTACACCTGCACGGCCCAGCCGAGATGCACCTGCAGATCGTTGGCGGCCTGCATGACATAGGGTGCTTCGATGATCCATTTGCCACCGCCCGAAGGCACGAAGAATCCCAGCACGGCCGAGTAGATGCCGATCAACACTGGGAAGCTCTCGCGCGAGGCGGTCTCGGCGAAGAACACCGACAGATGATGCGCGATGCTGTGACCATCGCGACCCACGGCCGCGGTGAGCATCGCGGCGATGCCGCCATACAGGGGAAACTGGATGAGCACGCCGGTGACGCTCGGCACGCCGCGCGCCACGGCATCGAGAAAGGGACGCGGGCGCCAGCACAACAGCAAGCCCAGCATCAGGAACAGGAAGTTGTAGGTATTGAGATTGGAGATGGCGCTCAGCGCACCCCGTGTGGCGAACTCGCGCACCAGCCAGACGGCGCCCAGCGTGGCGAGCGCCACGTTGAGCACCGGGCTGTACTCCAGCCATTCGCCGGGACGCGAGGGCGTCCCGGCCGTGCGCAGCGGCGCAGGCGCCGGCGCGATGCCGAGGTCCTGCGCGGTGCGCGCGTTCGCGCCCTGCGGCGCCGTGAGCCAGGCAAGCGCCGCGGTGACGCACATCAGGACCAGCGTCGTGACGATGGATTGCCAAAGAAAAATGGTTTCGCTGAAGGGGATCACGCCCGAGATCTCGAGCAGCGCCGGCGGCATGCTGCCCGGATTGGCCTGGAGCTGCGCCGCCGAAGAGGACAGGCCCATGGCCCACACCGAGCCGAGCCCCATGTACGCGGCCGCGGCGGCGGCCCGGTAATCGACCCGCAAGTCGCGCCGACGCGCCAGGGCGCGCACCAGGAGACTGCCGAGAATCAGGCTCAAGCCCCAATGGACCAGTGAGATCAGCATGCTGACCGTGGCGGTCCAGCACACCGCTCCCCGGCCGGTCTGCGGCAGCGCCGCCAGCCGCTCGATGCCGCGCTGCGCCGGCGGCGAGCTGGCCACCACGTAGCCGCCGATGACGATGAAGCTCATCTGCATCGTGAACGGAATGAGGCTCCAGAATCCGTCGCCGAAGGCGCTGGCCGTCGCCACCGGCGAGGCGCCGAGCAGCATGGCTGCGAGCGCCACCAGCACCACCGCGGCCGCCGCGAACACGTAGGCATCCGGAATCCAGCGTTCCGACCACGCGCAGGTGCGCTGGGCGATGCGCTCGAGCCAGGAGGCGTGCTCCGCGTGCGTCGTCGCCCGACGCTGGTCCACGACCCGCATCATCCGCGCCATTGGCGACTGCGCACGTTCTGCAGCTGCCAGGGATCGTTCACGTCGAGATCCTCCTCGAACAGCTCGCCGCGCCCCTGCAGCGGCGTCCATTGCGTGTACTCGCCGACCATGCGACCGAGGTACCTCTCGGCCACCGCCATGCACTCCTCGCAGTCGAGCTGATCCGGCTCGACCACGCCGCGTCGCGGGTGGCGGATGGCCCAGATGACGGCGGCCAGCGCACCGGCCGCCACCTGCATGGTCGTGGCATTGGCGAAGGGCACGTGGCGCCGCGCTTCCTGGATGGTGAGCTGCGAGCCGTACCAGTACGCATTACGCGCATGCCCGGCGAGCAGCACGCCCAGCTCGTCCATGCCGGTGACGATGTCCTGTCCGAGGCGGCGCTGGTGCGGCTGCGGCTGCCAGCCGCGCCCTTCGAGCTCCAGCACCGAGAGCATCGCGTCGTCGCAGGGGTGATAGACGAACATGACGGTGGGACGGTATGCAATCTTGCCGTTGCTGCGCAGGCAGAGCTGGTCGCCGATCGAGAACACCTCGTCGTGCGACATCAACAGCCCCTGGAAGCCGCCGCCCGACGGCGTCCAGCTGCGCGCGAACGTGCCTGCGCCGGGGCGGTTCATGAACAGCGTGCCCGAGTCCGGTCGATGCCAGCGTGCCCCGGGCGGCTTGCGCTTCTCGGCGGTGCCGTACGAGATCTCCGAAGGCTGCATGGACTCGTCCATGCAGCCGCTGATCGACCAGGTATTGACGAACTCTCCGGGCCGCTTGGGCCGGTCGCTGGCCTGGGTATCGCGCTCGGAGATCTGGATCAGCGTCACGCCCAGCCCGCGCGCCAGCATGGCCCAATCCTCGCGGGTCTCCGGGGCGGCCTCCTCGCCGCGCAGCGTGCGCTGCAGATGCAGCAGTGCACGCTTGACGAAGTGCGAGACCAGGCCGGGATTGGCGCCATGATCGACCACGGCCGTGGGTGCATCCGGCCCGAGCTCGCGCGCGAGCTGCAGGGCGCGCGCCCGGGTGAGGAAGTTGGTGCGCTGGCGGATATCGAGCATGGGGTTGGCGAACACGCCCGCCCAGGGCTCGATGGAGGTATCGACGTACAAAGCGCCGATCTCCGTGGTGAAGCGGATCAGGTCGAGACTCGACACCTCCACGGAGAGATTGAGCAACAGGTCGCCGGGGCGCAAATGGCGCGCGAGAATGCGCCGGTAGCTGCCGGGCTTGAGGTGGCTGTGCACGAAATGCGCGCCGTGCTCGTCGGCGATGCCGCGCCCCATCTCGTCGGCCGCGAGCACCACGATGCGCGCCTCGCCGAGCCTGAGGTGCCGGCGCAGCAGCGGTAGCGCGGCCTGGCCGATGCAGCCGCAACCGAGCATGACGATCCGTCCGGGAAAATCGACGGGTGCGACGGATTCAGGGCTGGCGTGACCATGTGCGGTTGCGGATGAGCGAAGCACGACAGCCCTTTACAATAGAAGGACGATGGCCAGGCATTTTACGTGGCATTTCGTCATGTGTAAGAGCCGTTGACCGCACTGCCCGGCGCAGTGCGGACGGCCCGTACGTCTTTCGGGGAGAAATCCTTGTCGCGACATCGAGAGGACCGGCATTCACGCCAGACGGCCGCGGCGCATCCGCATGCGCGCGCGATCAAGGCGCATGTCGCACGGCACATCGGCCGCGTGAGCCGCGTCTTTCGCGGGCTGGGCGCCGAGTCTCCCCAGCTCGACGTGTTGTACGTCGCACCCGTCAAGGCGCGACCGCTCCACACGCTCGTGACCTCCGGCATGAGCGCCGTGCCGATGCAGGCGCCGGCGGACACCGAGGCGCCCCTGCGCCTCGAGCTGGGAATCACGCTGCCGGAGTACTGGCAGCTCGACGACGAGGCATTGCAGGACGAGGTCTGGCGCTGGCCGCTCGATCTGCTCATCCACGTCGCGCGCTTTCCCCACCGCAGCAACAGCCTGCTGGCATGGGGCGATGTCGTGCCCCATGGCGAGCCGCCGCGCCCGCTGGCCTCCGACACCCGGTTGTGCGGCGCAATCGTCGCGCCGTCACTGCTCGTGCCGCCCGAGTTCTATCAGCTCGAGGCCGGCGCGCACAGCATCGTCTTCTACGCCGTGATTCCGCTCTACCTGGAAGAGATGGAGCTCAGGCGCCGCGCCGGCATGGAGCCGCTGCTCACCCGGCTGATCGAACAGGGGACCCGCGACCTGGTCAATCCACAGCGCAGGAACGTCGCCGTCACGCAGCGGCGCTTCCGCCTGTTCGGCCGCTGAGCGCGCGGCATGGCACGCCCCGTGCGCCCCTAGGGTCGCTCGCGACTCAGCTCGCGCAGGCGCACCGCGATCTCCGCGCGCGGCAGCCAGCGCCCGGCGACCACCACGCGGCCACACCTTCGAGCCGCCGTGGATGGATCCGGCCGCCGTCCAGGGCGCATCGGCCTGAGCACAGCGTCTGCCGGAGGCGCGAGCAAAAAAAGGGCCGGCGCAGTGCCGGCCCAGTTCGCTCCCAACAACGTTCAGGGGGGAATATTTTCTCGAGAGCGAGTGTTCAGGCATCCGCCGCGGCGCGCCGCTCGCGGAAGCGCTCGCGCATCTTCTTGCGGCGCTCCTCGATGCGCGCCTGGCGCTCGGCGAGCAGCTCGGGAAGCCGGGCCTGCTGCTCCGGCGTGAGCAACGCGAAGACCTGGGTCCTGAGCTCGCTGCGATGCTGGATGAGGTCCGCCGCGAGCCTCTTCTGCTCCTCGATCAAGGCCGGATAATCGGGATCGTTGGGCAACGCCGTGGCCATTGCTGCGGCGTTGCGCTGGCGGCGCTCGCGCAAAGCCTTGCGCTGCCCGCCATTCGCCTCCAGCAGCGAGCGGATGCCCTGGCGCTGCTCGTCGCTGAGCTCGAGCTGGCGAATGACACCCAGGAACGAATCGCTGCGCAGGGCGTGCGCCCGCCCGTGCTTGTGCATCATGCCCATATGGGTGTGGCGCAGGTGTCGCTCGCCCGATTCAGGGGCTTGCGCGAGGGCCAGGCCGCTCACGGCGACGCTTGCGCAAGTGGCAAGAATGGCGCTTCGGATGATGTTCATGCGTATACCTCCGTCGAGTGGAGCCTGAGACCAACGTGAGTCCTGTTTTGCTCCCAAAATGTGTAAGCGGCTGTCAACGATGGGCAATGGTTGCTCAGTCGAACAGGCCGTTCACCACCTGCACGATCAACCCGCTGGCCACCGCCGCGAGCACCACGTCGCCGTCGACGCGGACCCAGTGATAGCCACGCGGCGGCGGTCGCAGCCGGTAGACGTGATAGTCGTGCACGATGTAGCGGCGCGCGTAATACGGGGGCGGCAAGCGCTCACCACGGCGCCAGGCGCGCTTGCGATAGCCGGGAGGTTTGACGTACTTGCCGCGATCGTAGCGGCGTTGATCCTGACGCCCATGGATGTAGCCGACGTGGTACGCGTCGCGGGGAGTCCAGTGGCGACGATGGTCGTGCCCATGGCGATGATGACGCCCGCGATCGTCATGACGCTCGTAGCGGTGGTCGCGCCGATGATCGCGCTTGTCCGCATGCGCCGTCGTCACGACACCGCCTGCCAGCGACAGCGACAGCAACGCAACGATCAGGGTTCTCATAGCACCTCCTCGACGCACCGGCACGAATCCGTGCCTGGGATGCACTATGGCGCGCAGCGCCTGATCGGAACCTGAACGATTTCAGACAGCTGGCGTTCAGGCTGCGGCACGCGCGCGGCCGTTGGCGGCGCGCCACGCGCCGGTGCGCGCCACATCGAGGAATGCATCGGTAATGAGAAGTACGGCCGCACGGGCCTTGCACGCCAGCCGCGCCGTGCGTCGCAAGGCGCCGACGGGCGCCGCAATCAGGAGGCGGCGAACTTGCGCTTGGTCTGGGTGACGAAGCGGAACACCTGGGCGTGCAGCCCACGCTCGTTCATGCGCTCGATGTCGGTATCGTAGGGAATGAGGAACATGAGCATGACGTAGACCAGCGCCCAGATGCCCGACGACAGGATCGCGAGCACGATGAAGATCACGCGCATGATGGTCACGTCGATGTTGAAGTAGGCGGCGAGCCCATTGCAGACACCGCTGATCATCGCGCCTTCGCGGATCTGCACGAGTCTGCGCGGCGGCTGCCCGCGCGCGGCGCCGGCGTCGGACTCCCGCTGTGCGTCCGGCGCGGCCTGCTGCCCGTTCCACTCGCCGGCGCGCGCCTCCACCGGACCAAGCTCTTCGACGATCTGCTGCGCCTCGGCGCGAGTGATCACGTTCTTGTGTTCGCCGAGGTAGCGCAGGCACTTGTCCGCCACCGAGCGCTCGAGGTCTCCGAGGATCTCGCTGCGATCGGGATCGTTGGCAAGCCGCGTCTCCGCCTGCGCGAAGTACGCTTCCAGAACCTGGTAGGCATCCTCGTCGAGCTGATACGCATTGCCGCTCAGGTTGACGGTAGTAACGCGTTTCATGAGCTCATCCCAGCTGGCTGATGGTGGAATTCAGGCGCTGCCAGTAGACATCGAGGTCGGCCAGCAGCGACCTGCCCTTGGGGGTCAGTGCATAGTACTTGCGTGGCGGCCCGGCATCGGACTCGCGCCACTCGTAATCGACCAGCCCTTCGCGACGCATCTTGCTCAGCAGCGGATACAGTGTGCCCTCCTGCGTCGCGAAATCCGTGCCACTCAAGCGCTTGAGCATGTCGGCCACGTACATCCGGTCGGCCGCCACGAGCTTGAGAATCAAGAACTCGAGCAATCCCTTGCGGATCGCGGCAAATTTCTCGACGTTCATGCCGGTCGGCCGATGGCGGGTCGCCCCGAAAAGTCAAACCAAGTACCTTGGGCAAACAAGGTAGCAGAGCATGGCGGTGGGGTAAAGCCTCGTCGGCACCCGACAGCCCGCCGGCGGCGCGGGCCCGCGCATGAGTCGGCAAACCTCCGAGTGAGCGTACACTGATGCATACGGCTGGACGCGCTGGCGCCTGCCGCGGCCCTCGGTGCGGCCTCCGGGGCGCCCCCTGCGATGGGGGCCCGCGCCCCAGGCATGCGGCCCGGGCGGCGCGGGCGGTCAGCGCGGGGCGGCTCCCCCAATGTTTTTCGGATGCATGGCAGGCTTGGACGCATGGACATGAGGCAGGTCGATCCGGCGACCGTCCGGGTGTGGCGATGGCTGACCGCATCGCTGGCGATCCCGCCCGGCATCGGCGCAATGGTCGCCGTCTTCACCGACGGCGGCCCCTGGGCGGTCTTGCCCGGCGCAGTCGCCGCCGCGGCGCTGGCGCTCGCCTGGGTCTGGCCGCCGCTCTACTATCGGCATCTCCGCTGGCGTCTCGATTCCACCGGCATCGTGATCCGCCGTGGTGTGCTCTGGCAATCCTGGATCGCCCTGCCACGCACGCGCATTCAGCATAGCGACGTGTACCAAGGCCCTCTGCAACGCCGCTTTGGAGTGGGCACGCTCAAGCTGTACACGGCCGGCACCCGGCACACCCGGATCGAGCTGCCCGGGCTGGCGCACGCCGACGCCCTGAAACTGCGCGACGCATTGCTGGCCGAAGACGACGGCCGTGGCGCCTGACAGCGACTTCCAACCGCAGCAGCGCCTACACCCGCTGTCGTGGCTGTTCGCGTTCCTCGCGTTCGCCAGGCAGCTCATCCTCCCGGCCATCGCCTTCCTGGTGTTCGGGACTCGCCCCGATGGCATGCACTGGGGAGCGTGGCTGCTGGCGCCAGTGCTGCTTGTCGCGCTCTGGCAGCAATGGTTCTACCGCTACGGTTTCGGGCCGCGAGGCCTGGTGATCCGCCGCGGCCTGTTGTTTCGCAGCCTGCGTCAGATCGACTACGAGCGGATCGAGAACATCGACACCGAGCGGGGACCGCTGCACCGGATGTTCGGCGTCGCACAGGTAAAGATCCACACGTCCACGGGCGGACGACCCGAGGCCCTGATTCGCGTGCTCGGCCTGGCTGCCGTCGAAGAGATGCGCACCCGGGTGTTCGGCGCGGGCGCGCCCGCAGCCCGCGAGCAGGCCGCCGCCCAGCACGGCACGAGGCTCATTCATCTCGCACCCGGCGAGCTGGTGCGTTACGGGCTCATCGATAACCGCGGTCTGGTGGTGGTTGTTGCGGCCGGCGGCGTGCTGCACGAGCTGGGCCTGTTCGAACGCCTGAGCGCGCAAGTGCACGGCGCGCTCGAGAGCAGCGCGTTCGTCGAGCTCGTGGCACTCGGTCCCGGCCTGCAGGTGGCGCTCGCGGCCGCGGCCGTCCTGGGCGGACTGATCGTTACACGCATCCTGTCGATCGCGCTGGCATTGATCACGCTTTACGATTTCACGCTCGAAGCGCGCGGCGGCGACCTGCGTGTACGGCACGGACTGTTGACGCGCGTTGCGCTCACACTTCGCACGTCACGCATCCAGGCCGTGCATCGCACCGAGTCGTTGTTGCACCGGCTGCTCGGCCGGACGTCACTGCGCGTGGATCTCGCCGGCGACGCGCAGGTGGGCAACCCGCAGAACGCCCAGGCAACCGTGCGCTGGCTCGCCCCGGTATGCACGCCAGGCACGGCGCCGGCACTGATCGCGGCGGCGCTGCCCGAGGTGAATCTCGATGTCCAGCCCGACTGGCAGCCGCTCGCGCCGCGCGCAGGCGCGCGCGTGTTCAAGGTGACGACGGCCATATGGCTGCTGGTGGCGTCCGCCCCGGCCTTCTGGCTGCTGCACGAATGGACGCCGCTCGCGCTGCTCGCCGGCGTTCCCGGCGCGTGGCTGCATGCGCATCTGTACGTGAAGCACACGCGCTGGGCGCTCACCCCGGATGCCGTGATGTTCCGCCGCGGCTGGCTCACGCGCGCGCTCACCATCGTGCCGCGCGATTGCGTGCAGTCGGTGCGGGTGACGCGCTCGCCGTTCGACCGCCGCCGGCGCATGGCCCGCATCATCATCGACACCGCGGGCGGCACCGGCGGCAAAGCGGCGATCCAGATTCGTCACCTCGATGCGCGCGCGGCGCGGGCGCTGGCGGCGGCGCTGTACCGCACGGCCACCCCGCTGCGCGCATCCCGCGCTGCGCGCGAGCGTGATGGATCACCCCAGGCGCTGTGGTCCTAGCGAGCACGACGACACCCATGTCGCGAACCGCCGACGCACCCACGGTGGAACATTGGCGAAGACGACGTGTTGCACTGATCGGAAGACCCAATCCGAGGAAGTCGTCATGAAGCTCACCGCCTCCTTGGCCACCCTGGCTGCCCTGTCGCTCTCTGCTGCCGGCGCGGTCGCGCAGAGCGACGTGCCGCCGGAACAGCAGGCACCGCCGCCTTCCGCAACCGCGCCACAGGACACGCCGCAGAATTCGCAATCGGCCGCACAGGTCTCGGACGAGCAAATCGAGCAGTTCGCCGCCGCGTTCGCCGAGATCCAGACCATCCAATCCGACGCCACGCGGGAGCTGGAGTCCACCACCGACGAGGCCGCGGCCGACAAGGTGGTCTCGGACGCCGAAACGCAGATGATCGCCGCCGTCGAGCGCAGCGGGCTGCGCATCGATGAGTTCAATCGCATCGCCGAGCTGATGACCACCGATACTTCGGTGCGGGCGCGCGTGGCCGAGAAGCTGCAAAAACGTGGCGACGGCGGCTGACCTCATCCCTCCACTCGCGTAGCATGCGGCCGGCTGCGTTCGCGCAGCGGGCCGCATCCGCGTGGGGCAAGCCGGAGGGTCGCCTGTTGAATCTGCAAACATGGCCTGCGGCCGACGCCGGCACCCTCAGGATCGGCGGCACCTCGTCCGGGCATCGCTGCGGCTGTGGTGCGCGGCGGCTCACCGGTTTGCAGCCATGGGACGCGCCGGCCGCACACGCGGCGCGCGTGGCACCGTTGGCACGTTGGCCCGTCATCCTCGCGACCCGGGGCACGACGTCGCGGGCCGATGTCGAAGAGAACATCGCCGCGGCCGCCACTCGGGCCTGAAACATGACCAGTGTGGCCTTGTGGGTCCTCGCCGTGCTGCTGATCCTGATCGGCGCGGTGGGCATCGTGCTGCCGGCGCTGCCAGGCGTACCGCTGATGTTCGCCGGCATGGTGGTGGCCGCGGCGGTCGATGATTTCCAGCGGGTGGGCTGGGTGGCGCTTGCAGTGCTCGGCTTCCTGACGCTGCTCGCCGTGGTGGTCGACTTCGTCGCCTCCGCATTCGGCGCGCAACGCATCGGCGCGACACGTCGCGCCGTGTGGGGCGCGGTCGTCGGCACGGTGGTCGGCCTGCCCTTCGGGCTCGCGGGGCTGATACTCGGTCCGTTCATCGGTGCCGTCGTGGGAGAATTCTCCGCGCACGGGCGCATCGGGCAGGCCGCCAATGCGGGCGTGGCCGCCTGGGCCGGCCTGATCTTCGGCACACTGGTGAAAGTGGCCATCGCATTCTCGATGCTCGGCATCTTCATCGCGGCCTTCATCATCTGAGCACTGCGCGGGACCACCGCGCGCCGTCATATGGCGACGCTGCGCATGCGCAGGTACCCTGTGGGCGTCGTTCGCCAGACCCTCCCGCATGGATAACCTGACACATACGCTGGCCGGCGTCCTGGCCGGCGAGACGGCAGCGCGCCTTGCACCCGAGCGCGACTCGGCGCTTCCGCCTCGCGTGCGCCGCGGCCTGTTCATGACGCTGATGGTGGTCGGCAGCAATCTTCCGGACCTGGACTTCCTGTACTCCACCTTCACCGGCAGCAAACTGGACTATCTGCTGCATCACCGCGGGCATACACATACCCTCGTCGGCGCAGTGGCCGTGGCGCTGCTCATGCTCACCGTGGTCGGCATGTGGCTGCGCCGGCGTGGGGTGCGCCCGACCCGCCAGGACGCCGTCTGGATAACGGGGATCGCGCTGTGTGCCCCGCTGCTGCATGTGCTGATGGATTTCGGCAACAACTACGGCGTGCACCCGTTCTGGCCGGCCTACAACGGCTGGCTCTACGGCGACGCGATTTTCATCGTCGAGCCGGCCTTCTGGGCCGCGGTCGCCCCCCTGGCCGTCCTGCTGCGCACCGCCGTGGCGCGCGTGATCGTCACGGTGCTGCCCTTGGCCGGTATCGCCCTCGGCCTGGCGCTCGACCTGATGCCGATTGCGCATGCCGCCGCCCTGCTGGGACTGGCCGCAGCGCTGCGGGTCTTTGCGCACCGGGCACGGCCCGTGCCGGCGCTGACGGCGAGCATCGTCGCCTGGACGGCAATCGCCGCGACGTTCGCTTTGTCGGGTCGCCTAGCCGCGCGTCAGCTCGATGCCGAGCTGGCGCACACGCTGCCCGCCGCACGCACGCTGGACCGCGCGCTCGCGCCGCTGCCGTCGAACCCCTTCTGCTGGGAAGCGCAGCTCGCGCAGCTGGAAGGCGAACATTACGTCGTGCGCCGCGCCATGCTCTCGTTGCTGCCCGGTTGGATGCCGGCGGATCAATGCCCTACGCGAGCCCTGGAGGCGCCCACCACGGCGGCGCTCGAGCCGGTGGCACGGCCGGCCAGCCCCACCCTGCAGTGGCATGGGCAGCTGCGCATGTTGCAAGCGGACCTCGTGCAGCTCGTCGCCGAGCATTGTGAAGCGGCGGCGTTCATGCGCTTCGCACGCATTCCGTGGCTGCAGCGCACCGACGACGGGTGGCTGATCGGTGATCTGCGCTACGATCGCGAGCCGCAGCTCGGCTTCGCCGAGCTGGCGCTCCACCTACCGCCGGCGAAGTGTCCGCGCAACGTGCCGCCCTGGATCCCGCCGCGCCAGGACCTGCTGCAAACCGGGCGCCTGGCGACCCGGACCAGAACGCGTTCCTGAATCCGGCCACCGGCGGCACCGGGCAGCGACATCCATGCGCTCATATGAGACCGGAGCGTTTGCCGCCGCCGGCCAAGGCGATTACGCTTATGACATGGCGTCGATCAACGAATGGGCTTTCCCTAGCGAGCTGCGCCCCACGCAGGACAGCGTGAGCTTCGATCTCGCCACCGCGCTGCGCTCGGTGGTGATGCTGCGCGCGGACGTTCCCGACGACGCGTTCACCGCCCCCACCCTCGGCACCCAGCGAGCCGGCAACGGCATCGCGATCCGCGTCCATGGCCGACTGGTGATTCTCACCATCGGCTATCTGATCACCGAGGCTCAGTCGATCTGGCTCACCGCGAACGACGGTCAGATCGTGCCCGGGCATGTGCTCGGTTACGATCAGGCCACCGGCTTCGGGCTCGTGCAGCCGCTCGGAGCGCTCAACCTGCCGATGCTCGAGCGCGGCTCGGCCGCATCCGTCCGGGGCGGCTCGCGGGCCATCGTCGTCGGCCATGGAGGCCTGGAGCATTCCGTCAATGCCCAGGTGATCGGCAAGCGTGAGTTCGCCGGGTACTGGGAGTACTTGCTCGACGAAGCGCTTTTCACGGCGCCGCCACACCCCGAGTGGGCCGGCGCGGCGCTGCTGGACGAGGATGGGCTGCTGATCGGGGTGGGCTCGCTGCTCGTGCAGGAGGCCGTGAGCGGCGAAATGTTCGACGCCAACATGTTCGTCCCCATCGACCTGCTCGAGCCGATCCTGGAAGACATGATGACCATCGGCGCGCCCTCGCGGCCGCCGCGCCCGTGGCTCGGCATGTACACGACGGAGATCAAGAACCACGTGGTGATCGCCGGCATGGCTGCCAACGGCCCGGCACAACTCGCCGGCCTGGAGTCCGGTGACGTCGTGATCGAGGTGGCCGGACGTCCCGTCAGCGGCGTGAGCGAGCTGTTGCGCACCATCTGGAGCACCGGGCCGGCCGGCACGGTGATTCCCATGACCGTGGCGCGCGCCGCCGGCCAGTCGACCATCGAGGTCCGCTCGGCCAATCGCGATGACTATCTGAAGAAACCCCTGCGACATTGAACGTCCGGGCGTCCTGGCTCCGATGCTCGCTGCGATCAAAAATTTCGTGCAGAAACACCTTGCTGCGCCTGCACAGGAGTCGGCCGAAGCGGCCGAACGCCGCGCGCGGCTGGCCGCCGCGGCGCTGCTGGTCGAGGTCGTGCGGGACGACGAAGGCATGGATCCCGCGGAACGCACGGCGTTGCTCGGCTCCCTCAATCGCAAGTTCGGTCTCGAGGAAAGCGAGGCCGCCGAGCTGGTGGCGCTGGCCGAGGCGGAGGCCCGCGACGCCACCGACTTGTACCAATTCACCTCGCAGATCAATCGGCATTTCACGCCCGAGCAGAAGATCCTGCTCATCGAGGAGCTCTGGCGCGTGGCGTATGCCGACGAGTTCCTGCACCACAACGAGGAACACCTGATCCGCAAGGTGGCCGAGCTCATCCACGTCCCTCACTCGTCATTCATCGCAGCGAAGCTGCGGGTCACCCGGCGCTGAAGACGATGCCGGCGACCACAGTTTCACTCGCCGGCGACCGGTGCTAGATTCGAATTCCGCTCCGCACGGGCGGCGCTGCGCGCCGCGGGCGCGCACGCGTTCGCATCCACCCCTTGGAGGTGCCCACCATGACTTTGCGAATCGGCGATCGCGCTCCGGATTTCGAGGCCGAAACCACCCACGGACGCATCCGGTTTCATGAATGGATCGGCGACTCCTGGTGCCTGCTTTTCTCCCACCCGAAGGACTTCACGCCGGTGTGCACCACCGAGCTCGGGTATCTCGCCAAGCTCGAGCCGGAGTTCGCCCGGCGCAACTGCAAGCTGATCGGCTTGTCGGTGGATCCGGTCGAAGACCACCGGCGCTGGCTGCAAGACATCGAGGAGGCGACCGGCGGCACGGTAAGTTATCCGTTGATCGGCGATCACGATCTGGCGGTGGCGAAGCGCTACGACATGCTGCCTGCGGATGCCGGCGACACGGCCACAGGCCGCACCGCGGTCAACAACCAGACGGTGCGCACCGTGTATGTGATCGGGCCGGACAAGCTCATCAAAGCAATGCTGGTCTATCCGATGAGCTCGGGCCGCAATTTCGACGAGGTACTGCGGCTGCTCGATTCGTGCCAGCTCACGGCCAGGCACAAGGTAGCCACGCCCGTGAACTGGCAGCAGGGCGAGGAGGTGATCATCGCCCCGTCCCTGTCCGACGACGAGGCGCGCGAACGATTCCCGCAAGGCTGGCAGACCGTCAAGTCCTATTTGCGCTTCGTCCCGCAGCCGCAGGATTGACGCCATGCCGACGGGTCCGGTCCAGCCACCGGACCCGCACGGCGCCCCAGTCCCGAGTCGCCTCAGGATCGCCCGGTCGATTCCGTCGCCAGCGTCGGCGCCGCCACGACTCCGGCGTCGCGCTCACGCGAGGCGAGCACATAGTGCACGCCGCCCCAGGCGTACAGCACCGTCGACGCCATCAAGGCATAACGCAGCCCGGCGCCCTGCGCCGGCAGACACAGCGTCCCCGCCTCGCACATCGATTGGGCAAGCTGCGCCGAGAAGACGTCGCTCATGAACCCGATGAGCGGCGCGGCAAGCCCCATGGAGATGATGTTCACGACCAGCGAATACAGCGCGATCGTCGAGGCGCGGGTACGTGGCGAAGCCAGGTTCTGCACGATGGCGAGCCCGGGACCGTAGTGCAGCACCAGGCTGACGCCGGCGGCGAGCAGCAGCACGATGGCGGCGGTCAGACCGGTCACGTTGAACGCGAGCAGGTACAGCGGCACGCACGCGAACATGCCGATGGCCGGAATCAGCGAGTACCACTTGAGGCTGCGCCGTCCCAGGCGATCGGAGAAGAAACCGCCTACCAGCAGTCCCCCGCCGACGGAGGCGAACGTCACCAGACCATAGATCATGCCGGCGTTGCCGTAGGAAAGCTCGTGCACGCGCACGAAGTACACCCCGAGGAATTGGCCCAGCCCGTGTAGCCCGAAGCCGGCGAGCGTCCCCCCGGCCAGCACGTGGCGGAATACCGGATCGGAAAAGCACTTGCGCGCCACCGCGCCCAGCGGCGGTACTTCGGTATCGACCTGCCCTTCCGCCTGGCCACGCTGCGGCTCGCGCAGGGTGAACAGCACCAGCGCGGCGATGAAGATGCCCGGCACGCCCATGATCAGGAAGGCCCAGCGCCACCCCAGAGTCTGCGCGATCCAGCCCCCGGACATGGCGCCGACCAGCGCGCCGATGGGCACGCCCAGCATCATGATGGACGTGGCGAACGCGCGCCGGTCACGGCCGAAGTGATCGCCGATCAGCGAAGCGGCCGGCGCCATGAAGCCGGCCTCGCCCACCCCGACCCCCACCCGGGCCAGCAGCATCTGCACGAAGTTTGCGGCCGCACCGCACAGCGCCGTCATCAGCGACCAGGCGAACGTGGCCGCCGCCAGGATGCGCACCCGGCTGTGTCGCTCGGCAAGCCGCGCGAACGGAATGCCCAGCACCGAGTAGAGCAACGCGAAGCTCAATCCCTGCAACAGCCCGAGCTGCAGGTCGGAAAGCCCCAGATCACGTCGCAGCGGTTCGGCCACCGCGCCGACCACCGAGCGGTCGGCGTAGTTGATGGCGCACACCAGCAACAGCACGAACAGCAGCCAGCGCTTGTATCCCTCCGAAGGCGCCGCGGCGACCTGGGGTGCGGCGGCAGCCATCAGAAGTCCACCCTTACGGTGACTCCGTACGTCCTGGGCGCGCGGATGTTGGCGTAGAACAGCGTCGGATCGCCCCCTGCCTGAACGGCGCGCGAGAACGCGTAACGGCCGCCGCCGGTGTAGATCTCCTCGTCGGTGAGATTGCGCCCCCACAAGGTGAGGCTCACGCCGTTCTCCAGTCGCCAGCCGAAGTTGGCGTTGAGGGCGATATAACCGTCGTCCTTGCCCGAGTCGATGAAGTCCGGCGAAAGATACTGGCTGCTCGAGAACTGGGCGTCGATACCGAAGACCAGCGTGCCGTGCCGCGGCAGATCGAACGTGCGCTCGTATCCGGCGGTGCCGGTCCATTCCGGTGCACGCACCAGCGACATGCCCGAGCAGTCGATGGACTGGGTCGAGTCGTATTGCAGAGCCGGCACGAAGTCGTTGGCCGTGTAGGGCACCGGCTGGCCGAGCGCGCAACCGGTGGCCTCCGGCGGGTAGCTGTTCAACACCGGCGCGGTGACCGACGGGTTGTAGACATCGTAGACGAAGGAGTCGTACTCGGTATGGAGGTACTCGGCCGCCAGGCGGAGGGTGTCGTAAGGCGTGGGCCGGTACACCAGATCGACGTTCGCCCCGTAGAGCGTCGCCTTGCCCGCATTGGTGGTCAGCAGGCCGGTGGTGCCGGCGGGCGTCGCACCGAGAAAGCGCTCCTGCTTGTCGTCGTAGCGCCAGTAGAAGCCCTCGAGGTTGAGCTGCAGGGTGCGCTCCAGGAAGCGGTTGCGCGCGCCGAGCGTGAACGCCGTCAGCTCCTCCTGCTCGAAACTGTTGTCCGGCGCGGGCACCGACGGGAAGAAGCCGCCCGCCTTGAATCCCGTGGCCGCGGTGAGGAACAGCATGCTGTCGGCGGTGAGGTCGTACTCGAAGCCGGCGCGCCAGCTCACATTGTCGAAATCACGCTCGCCGCTGTTGTCGATGACGGCCTGCGTGGGCAGCACCGCCTGGGTGAAACCCGCCTGGCGCTTCTCGTCCCGGGACCAGCGCAGCCCGCCGATCACGCGCAGCGTGTCGGTGAGACTGTAAGTCGCCTCGCCGAAAGCCGCATAGCTGCGGGTGAATATCGGTGTGTCGACCGTGCTTTCCTGGATGGGACGCGCCTGCAGGTTGTAGAGCTGCGTCTGATCCTCGTCGAAGTAGTACAACCCGGCCACCCACTTGAGCGTGGCGCCGTCGTTGCCGAGGCGCAGCTCGTAGCTTTGCTGCTCGGAGGTTTCGGCGGTCTGGAAATAGAAGCCGGGCGTGTAGGTCAGATAGTCGACCTCGGTGTCGCGATACGCCGGGATGAAGGTCAGCGTGGCGAAGCCGACGTCGACGTCGAGCTGCGCGCTGAGCGCCCGCACACGGATTGCGTTGAAGCCGTCGTCCGCGATGCGTGTGCCGCCCGGAATGAAGGCGGTGGGCGGCTGCTGATCCATGCCCAGCGAGGGACCGGCCCAGGCATCGTCGGGCGTCGGGGTGAGCGAGGAACGCTTGACCGTGGCCTCGCCCTGGGAATCGACGTCGACGTACTCGCCGGTCACCAGCAGCGAGACGGCCTCGTTCGGCTCCCACAGCGCGCTCAGCCGGCCGGCGATGCTGTCCTGATCGTTGTAGCCATCGCTCAGGTAACCATCGCGCTCGTTGTACTGCAGCGCCGCGCGCAACGCCAGCGTCTCGGTCAGCCCGCCGCCGATGGCGGCGCTCACCCGACGCATGTCGAAGTTGCCGACGTCGATCGCGACCTCACCGGTGGTCTCATGGGTGGGTCGACGCGCGATCAGGTTGATGGCGCCGCCGCTCGCATTGCGGCCGTACAGCGTGCCCTGCGGCCCCTTGAGCACCTCGACGCGCTCGAGGTCGAAAAAGATCGGTCCGACACCGCTCGGCCGCGAGATGTACACGCCGTTGATGTTGTAAGCGATGGCGGATTCCGCCGAGGCATCGGTCGCGAAGCTGCCGACGCCTCTCAGGTAGGTCTGGTTGATGCCGCCGCCCAGACTCACCGTGAGCCCCGGCACCACGGTACCGAGATCCACTGCCTGTGTGACACCGGCCTCGGCGAGCGATTCGCCGCCGAGCACCGCGATCGACAACGAAGACGTCTGCACCGACTGCTCACGCCGCGAAGCAGTCACGACGATTTCCTGGATCTGGGCACGCGGCTGGTCGTCGTGTGCGGGCGTCTGCGCCTGTGCAAGCGATTGTGCGCCGGTCATGGCCAGTGTCACCGAGCCGGCTGCCGCCAGGTATCGTGTCATCATCGATGGTCCCCCCCGAGTGGATCGATTGATCGATCATGTCGCTGCCGGGCAAGCGCCCTGTCGTCGCGCGGCAGCCGCGCCGCCCCGCGCTACTCGCGTCGGCGGACGTACTGGTACCGACCCGTGCTGAGCGTGGCTTCCGGCACCCAGGTGCCGTGGAACGTCGAACGCACCCGCACCGGCAGCTTGAGCGTGGCGACCGGTCCGGCGCCGAGGTTGCGCGCATCGAGCACCACCAGGTCGCTGCGCATCTTCGAGACTCGCGAGACCGGTACGAGCAGCCATCCATCGCCCTCGGGCGCATCCGGCGTGCGCGGCACGAACTGCGCCTCCTGCACGGAGTCGCCCGGGCCCGGGGCCCAGGCATCGAGCTCGCCGGTGGCGTGATCGAAACGTCCGATGGCGCTCGACCCATCGGCCGAGCGGTAGCAGATGATGAAGCCGTGGCGATACGGGTGTCCCTGGTAGCGGTCGTCGGTGCGCGGCATTTCGCAGGACACGTCGAGCAGCCGACGCTTCTCGATGCGCCCGTCGTTCGCATCGAGATCGAAGGTGAAACGCGTGAGGAACGGCGGCACCGGATCGGTGAACTCGCCCTGCGGCGTTTCGAAGAACGGAAAGCAATTGCCTTCGTACAGGCACAGGTCGAGGTGCACCTGCGAGCCTTCGCGGAAGGCGTTCATCATGTGTCCGGCGCTGGCCGTCGGCCCGCGGAACCAGCGGATGTCGGCGGCCGAGCCGTAGCGTGGCACCAGCGCGACGTGCACCGGCTCGTCCGGGTGCCACTGGTAGTACGGGCCGCCGCGCTTGACCACATCGAGGTCGGTGATGAGCGGGAAGAAGGGAAAGACCACCCACTCGTCGGTGACCGCGAAATCGTGCACGCAGGCCGCATACGGCATCTCGAACCAGACTTCGTTGACGAGCTCGCGGTCGGGCCCGAACACGTAGAACACGATGTCGCGCGTCGCGTCTCCCTTGGCCTGGTAGGCGAAGCCCAGCAGCTCATCGGTCACCGGATCGACCTTCGGGTGCGCCGTGAAGCAGGTCGAGCGCAGCGCGCCGTCGAAATCGTCGCGGCCGAGCGTGGCGAGGCTCTCGGGATCGATACGATGCGGCAAATCGTCTTCCTTGAGTGCATACAGCCGCCCTGCATGGAACATCGCCGAGGTGTTGGCCGTGCCCATGTGCACCCCGGCGACGCTGGGATCGTTGGTGTAACGGTTGCGGTAACGCCCGAACAGGCCACGCCGGGCGGCGCGCTGGCGCTTGAAGCGCTCCGTGTGCACCCAGCGACTGACGTAGTCGACCTGGTTGTCCTTGAAGCGGAACATGTGAATCATGCCCTCGCCGTCGATGAAGATGTCGTCGGTGCGTCCGGACGGGTATTGCCGATCGGCCCCGACGCGATACAGCGCGCCTTCCAGGCCGGCGGGAATCTCACCCTGGATCAGCTCCAGGCCGCGGATCTCGCACTCCGTGAGCATGGGCTCGCCCCAGCCCTGGTACAGCTCGCTTTCTGGAAATCTCACGGGTTCGACCATGATGGGCTCCTTCAGGCTGCGGACTCGCGGGCGAGCTCG
>QGUO01000287.1 GCA_003242495.1 Pseudomonadota bacterium
TGCGTCAGGTCCTGGTCAACCTCGGCGGCAACGCGGTGAAGTTCACCGATCGCGGCGAAGTGACCTTCAGGCTCGTGCCGCTCGGGCGGTCGACACAGGGCGAAGGACGCGAGATGTTGCGGGTGCGTTTCGAAGTGGTCGACACCGGCATCGGCATCGAGCCCGAAGCGCAGGCGCGCATCTTCGAGGAGTTCGTGCAGGGCGATGCGTCGACCACCCGGCGCTTCGGAGGAACCGGTCTCGGGCTGGCGATCGCGCGGCAGCTCGTCGAGCTGATGGGCGGACAGCTCGCGCTCGCGAGCGAGCGCGACGCCGGTTCGACGTTCTCCTTCGAGTTGCTGCTCGAGTGTGCGGCGCGATCGGGCGCGCCGCCTTCGTTGCCGGGTGTGGCGGGCATGCGTGTGCTCGTGGCGGTCGAGAATGCCGCATTACGTGGATACATCGTGCGTACTTTGGACGCGTGGCGCGCACGGGCGATCGGTGTCGCGGCCATGGACGAGGCGCTGCGTGAGCTGCGAGCCACTCCGTACAACGTGCTGGTGATCGACGATTCGGGGTTTGCCGATGCCGGCGCGCTGCTCGCGCTGGCGCTGGAGGAGCGCGCAACCCGGCCGCGCGTGCTCCGTCTGGTGAGCCTGGCGATGCTCGCGCGGACGGGATTGATCGATGCGCCCTGGTTCGATGCCGAACTCACCAAGCCGTTGCGACTCGCGCACCTGCGCAATGCGCTCATGGGGCAGGCCGTCGATGCCGACGAGCGCCCGGCGACCGCGTCCGCCCCGTCGGCAGGCGGGCGGCCGCTGCTGCGCGGGCGGGTGCTGGTGGTCGAGGATCAGGCGATCAACCGGGAGGTCGCGTGCGCCATGTTGGTCGGGATCGGCGTCGAGGTCGATGTCGCCGTCGACGGTCGGCAAGCGCTCGAGATGCTGGCGGAGCGCTGCTATGACCTGGTGTTGATGGACTGCCAGATGCCAGAGATGGACGGGTTCTCCGCGACGCGCGCCTTGCGCGAGCGGGAAGGCTCGAGTGAGCGCGTGCCGGTCATCGCGCTCACGGCCGATACGACCAGCGTCGCCCGCGAAGCCTGTTATGAGGCCGGCATGGATGACTACCTCGGCAAGCCGTTCAGTCGCGCCACTCTGCACGCCAAGCTGGCGCGCTGGCTGCCCGCGCAGCAGGCGGGCGAGGCGCGCGATGCGCGGTACGGGTGAGGGGTATTTGCGGGGATACAGGACGATATTTGCCGTCGACCGGCTCACAGTCCAGCGGCGATTTGGCGAATTTCCTCCGGCGGATGTTCGCCGGCAAGCGCCGTCCCCGGCACGAGATGCCGGCCCATGGCCAATCCGCCGATGACCACGGGCTCGTAACCGACGTCGCGAACCAATTGCGAAGCCACTGCAATCGCATCCGGGTCGTCACCGGCGATGGGCATGCCGAAGCGGCCGGGCTCCCGGTGTGCTGCGCCCATGCGGGCGGCGCTCACCGCATTGAAGGCGCGCACGATGCGCGCGCCCGGCAGCAACGCCGCCGAGGCGAGGCCGGCGCCTTGCTCGCGCGCCCACTCCGCGATCTCGCCGTCGCGGGAGGGGAAGGGATTGCACGCATCGATGACCACTTTGCCGCGGAGCGGCTCCGCGAGCGTCTTGCCGAGGTCGGGCAGCGCGCGATAGGGGACCGCCATCAGGACGACGTCGCCGAAGGCGGCCGCCTCGCGCGGCGTTCCTGCGCGCGCGCCACGGCCCACCTCGATCGCAAGCTGCTCGTCGTGCTCCAAGTTGCGCGAGGAGAACATGACCTCATGGCCGGCGCGTGCCCATGCGCTCCCGATTGCGCTGCCGACGTGGCCCGAGCCAATGATCCCGATCCTCATCCGGGCGTCGCCCGGCCCGCCCGTCGCTTCGGCCGCGCGTGCAATGAGCGGCAGCGCACCCAGGGCGAGTGCGGCGCCGCCTGCCAGTCCGAGGAACCGGCGACGTGGCATGTGCGTCGCGAACGTCTTCATGACGGATCTCCGCAGGACACCGGCCAGGGCGAGGCGTTGGAACCATCGTCAGGGCCCCTGAAGGCATTGTAGACGGCGCCCTGCAGGTCGTGCCAACGGTCCCGGTGCCAAGCGTGGCGCATCGGACATACCGCCGGTTCGAGGTCGTCGGTACCCGATCCCATCCGCTTGGGTGCGGGCCTCCGCGCGTGCCGTGCGGCGCGGTTCGCTGCAGCGAACGGTGGGGGCAATCGATCTGTTGGCAGTGGGCTGCTCTTTCCCTAACATGTCCATAACATCGGTTAATGTGACGTCCCGTCGATACCCCTGGCATATGATTCAGGGACGTTCGCGGGCAGGGCGTCCGCGGGCGAGCCTGGCGACGGCTTCACGGCGGTCCCGGAAGTCCTATACGAAGGTATCGATGGCGCACGGATCGAAGCTCGCCGCGTAGCTCGCGGTGAGACGAACGTCAGACGAACACACGCTCATACGAAATCAGGGGGAACCCGCCGCATGGCTTTCGATCTTCCACCGGGCCTGACCGCCCGGGAATTCGAGCGGGCGCTCGCCGCTTTCGCGGGCGCAGTGGGCGAGCAGTGGGTGCTCGCCACCGACGAGGACCGCGCGACCTATTCCGATCACTTCGCCATCGATGAAGCCGCACACCGGCCGAGTGCCGCGGTCGCACCGCTGACCGTCGAGGAAGTCCAGGCCGTCGTGCGCCTCGCCAACGAGCACAAGGTGCCGCTCTGGCCGATCAGCCGCGGCAAGAACTTCGGGTATGGCGGCGCGGCGCCGCGCCTGAAAGGATCGGTGGTGCTCGATCTGTCGCGCATGAAGAAGCTCGAGATCGACGTCGAGAACGGCACTGCGCTCGTGGAGCCGGGGGTAGGGTTCTACGACCTCTACGATTACATCAAGAAGAACGACATCCCCTTGTGGCTTTCGGTGCCCGGCAACAGCTGGGGATCCGTATGCGGCAATGCGCTCGATCGCGGCGTCGGCTACACGACCTATGGGGATCACACGGCGCAGATCTGCGGCCTGGAAGTGGTGATGCCGGACGGTGATCTGGTGCGCACCGGCATGGGCGCCATGACGAACGCACCCACCTGGCAGCTGTATCGCTATGGCTTCGGGCCCTCGTGGGACCAGATGTTCGTGCAGTCGAACTTCGGGGTGGTGACCAAGCTCGGCCTGTGGATGATGCGCGAGCCGGAGACCATGCTTGGCATCGACATGGAGTTCGACAAGGCCGACGACCTGGAATGGATCGTCGATACGCTCGCGCCGCTGCGCCGCGAGGGCATCCTGCGCCAGGCGCCTTCCATTGGCAGCTGGCTGCGCGGGGCGGCGGTGCTCACCACACGCGCCGAGTGGTACGACAAGCCGGGCGCGCTCCCCGACAGCGTCATCGACGCGATCCGCAAGAAGTTCTCGATGGGCTGGTGGAGTCTGTCCATGCGCTTCTACGGCCCGGAGGAGATCACCGCGGCGACCGCCAAGGTGGTGCGCAAGGCCTTCAACGGCCGCCCGGTCCTCTCGATCAAGGAGACCGCCTGGCGGCAGGGCGATCCCCCGGAGCTGAGCGCGTGGGCGGGCGTGCCGATCACCTTTCCGCTGCAGAACGCCAACTGGCATGGCGGGCGCGGCGGCCACGTGGGCTTCTCGCCGGTGCTGCCGGCCAACGGGCGTGCGGCGCTGGCGCAATTCCATCGTACCTACGCCCGCTACAAGGAGTTCGGCATGGACTATCACGGCTCGTTCGCCATGGGCGAGCGTCACATCACCAACGTGAACCAGGTGTTGTTCAACAAGGATGATCCGGAGATGATGGCGCGGGTGGACAAGTTCTTCCGCGCCCTGGTGGACGACGCAACGAAGCAGCGCTACGGCGAATACCGCACGCACCTAGACTACATGGACCTGGTCGCCTCGACCTACGATTTCAATGATCGCGCGCTGCTGCGCCTGAACGAGAAAGTGAAGAACGCGCTCGACCCCAACGGGATCCTCGCACCGGGGAAGAGCGGCATCTGGCCGGCGCGCTACGCAGGAGAGCGCTCATGAATCGCATGCCGACCGCGCGGCGCTGCGCACTGGCCGGCGGGCTGTCGCTGTGCCTCGCGCTGTCGTGGAGCTTTGCCGAAACGCCGCAGGAGGACGCGGGCCGACGCTTGTACGAGGAGAAGTGCGGCATGTGTCACGCCGCGGGCGGGATGGGAACGGGTCTGCTGGCACGCCGTTATCCGCCCGGGCAGGAACTGCTCGAGCAACGCAGCAATCTCACTCCGGCGTTCATCGAGGTGGCGGTCCGTTCCGGCATCGGCAATATGCCGCGCATTTCGCGCGCCGAGGTGAGCGACGAGCAGCTGGCGCTCATTTCCCGTTATCTCTCCAGGCAGGCGACACCATGACGTCGGATGCGCATACCATCACCCGTCGCGGCGTGTTGGCCGGGGCGGGCGGTGCATTGGCGCTGACCCTGACGCCCGCGCTCGCGCGCGGGGCCCGGGTGCCCGGGGTCGTTCTTTATGCGCCGCGCAGCGAGCCGTCGCGCCGCTTCGCCGAGGTCCTGGCCGCGCGCGGCGCGCTCGCGGTGGCCTTGACGGGCGACCTGGTGCGTCAGTGGCACGACGGGCTGCGCACCACGGTGGCGGGCAACGGCGGCGAGCTTGCCGGGATCACACCATGGAGCGACTACGTGGTCGCCCGCGGCCTGGCCGCCGAGCTGCGTCGGCATGTCCGGTTCGAGGCGCGTCATGACCTCGGGCGCAATGGGGTGAGTCATTGCCTGCCGGCACGCTACTGCGCGCCGGTGCAGAGCGGCGCAGCCGATCGCTGGCCGGAGAGGCTGGCGCAGGTGCTGCTGGAGGTCGATCGGACCGCACCGCTCGATCCGGTGACGACCACGATCGGCCCGTCCGCCAACGGTCGCGGCGCGGTCAGCTGCTTCAGCTGGCTGATCGCGTAGGGCGGTGCGCGGCGCAAGGCCCGCGCCGGCCTGACCGCCCGGGGCGCAGCGGGCGAGCCTGTGGGTATCCGAGTGATCGGAGCCCAGCAGGCACGCACCCCGCAGGCGAGTATCGGATGCACGCAGCCGTGCGCGACCGGGCAGCACGCGCACGTCGACGACAACGCGCTGGCCCGCGGCGTCAGCGCTGCGCACGTGGCAAACCCCACGCCCGTGACGATTGGCACCCCCCCATGGATGTCGGTCGCATGCTTTACCCGGTTGGATGTGCCGTCATTGCGCGTGAGGCGATCGCCCGCCGTGCC
>QGUO01000686.1 GCA_003242495.1 Pseudomonadota bacterium
CCGCCACGCTGCACCTGCAGATCGACCCGGACACGACCGGGGACATCGTTCTCGGCGCCCAGGACGTGACGTGCCTGGTCGAGCCGCAGCGTGCCGTTGGGCAGTGACAGCGCGCCGCCGAGAACGATGTCCCCGGTCGTGTCCGGGTCGATCTGCAGGTGCAGCGTGGCGGCGCTCGTCCAGCCCAGGTCATCGCGTACCGTCAGCGTTCCCCCGGAAGTCAGCAGCACGTCTGCGTAGTCGAGGGCGCTCGAGAGCGCGTCGGCCTCGATGCGCGCGCCGCCGCCGCTGCCGACGGTGAGCGGCCGGTGCGAGACCAGCTGCAAGGTGCCGAAGGAGTCGCCATCGCGCAGGTCGACCCGACCGGCGTAGTCGAGCGTCTCGCGGCCGAGCAGGTGGGCGGCGCCGCCCGATGCCTCGATAGCGCCGCGGAAATCCAGGTGCGTGGCTTGCAGGTCGATCCATGCCTCGCGGCCCGGCGCGCGAATCCGCGCACCCGACGCCACGTGCAGACGTTCGAGCGGGTCGTACATGCCACGGATCTCGATCAGACCGCCCAGCTCGCCCGACGCGTCGAGGAGGGCTGTGTCGGTGAGCTCGACCTCGCGGGCGGTCACGTGAATGCCGCCCCAGCGCGTGGGCTCGGGGCTCGCCACCCGCAGTTCGCCGGCGATCTCGACGGCGTCGGCCTCGACGCTGATGTCGCCACCCGGTGCGCTGAGCTGCGCACCGGGGCCCACCTGCACCGCGCCGCCGTCGCTCACCAGGTAGATGCGTGCGGCGGGATCGGTCGCGCCGATCATGCCGTGGGCATGCACCGTCCCGCCGGCATTGACCGCGAGGCTGTAGATGTTGCCGCCGGCGGCCGTCAATTCCGCGCGCACGGCCTGGATGGTGCCGCGTTGGTCGACGCCGATGCCCTCTGCGGTTTGCCGCCCGGCATGAATCTTGACGCCGACGGGATCATAGCGGCCATAGGTGAGCATGAGCTCGACGTCATGGCCGGCGCCGAGCATCACCCGGCCCTCGGGTGCGAGCAGCGTGCCTTCGTTCACCACCTGATTGGCCACCAGGATCACGTCGCCGCCCCGGGCCGCGATGGACCCCAGGTTGACGATCTGTGCGTCGGACGCGGCGCTCAGCCTCGGATTGCGCTTCTCACTGAGAAAATCGTGATTGTCGATATCGAGCGTGCTGGCGATGAAGCTGCGGGTCTCGATACGGGCGTCCTGGCCGATCAGGATGCCATTGGGGTTGAGCAGCCAGACGCTGCCCGCGCCCGTGATCTCGCCGAGGATCTGCGACGGGTCCGGCCCGGTCACGCGATTGAGAATGGCCTGCCCGGGCTGCTGCGCGAAATGCACGGTGTGACCCGCGCCCACCGAGAAACTCGCCCAGTCGATGATGGCCCGGTCCTGGTGCTGCGTGATCTCCATGGTGGTGCCCATGGTTTGAATCTGGGCATTGCCGGTGACCACCACGCCACCGGCGGGCAGTTCCGCGAGCGCCGCG
>QGUO01000288.1 GCA_003242495.1 Pseudomonadota bacterium
GCACCCGTGGCGCGGCGAAGCCGAACTGGTTGAGATCGAGATAGAACTCCGGGTTCTCCGTGCGCGTCGGCGCAACCGTCGTGAGGGCAGGCACGCCGTCGACCGGCCTGAAGTAATGGTTGGTCGAGTCGTCGCCGACCTGGAAGGTGGGCCAGTATCCGCGATCCAGTCGCGCATCGAACGGCCCGCCCGGGTGGTCGAAGCCGGGCTCCGCACGCGCCAGAATGTCCTCGAAGCTTCGGCTGAAGTCACGCTCGGTCAGCTTGACTTCCTCGCGGTTCAGGATGTCGAACGTGCCGAACAAGCGCCCGCGCCCCTGCGCGAACTCCGTGCCGAACGCCAGGCCGGTGCGCAGCGCTTCGCCGCCGCCGTCTTCCGGCTGGTCGTAGCGAACGCTCGTCTCCACGCCATCCATCTCGCGCTTGAGCACGTAGTTGATGACGCCGCCGACCGCATCCGAGCCATAGATCGACGAGGCGCCGTCGCGCAGCACTTCGATGCGCTCCACCGCGTGTACGGGCAATTGATTGACATTGACCGCCTGCGAAAGGCCCGCCGTCATCGGGTTGACGGCCATGCGGCGGCCATCCTGCAGAATCAGCGTGGCCGTGGCGCCCAGGCCGCGCAGGTTCAGGTTCGCGTTGTCACCTCGCGCGCCGGAGGAGCCCAGACGGGTTTCGTTTTCCGGCAGATTGACGACCGACGGCAACGACGTCAGCAAGTCCACGGGCAGCACGGCATTGCGCGCCTCCATCGCGCCTTGGTCGATGACCGAGATCGGCGCGATTTTTTCCATCTCGGTGCGGTGCAGGTGAGAGCCGGTGACCACCACCGTTTCGACAGCGCCTTCGACGCCGAGCGCCGATTCGGCCGCGACGGCCGCTTGTCCACCGAAAGACCAACACGCCGCCGCTCCGTACAAAGTCGTCGCGACCGCCCTCCGCACTGCCGGGACCCAACCATGCCGAACCGAAACAACCATGACTGCTTCCTGAACCACTGAGCAAGAATTGCGGATAGGTTCGGCAAGAGAAGTTTCATGATTGCGACGGTGATATGTCGGACCGATGACAGACCTTGGACTGCGGCATGCACCCTCGACACGTAGCACGCGTGCCGTGGCTTGCGGCACGCGCTCCTGCACACAGGCTCGTGGCTGTACGTTTCGAACGGCGCCAATGCCCATGGCGGGGATGGTCAGCGCTTCGGTGATGTCGGCCCCGAGCGCACAAGGGAATGTGCACGAGGACGAGCATGAGGCGCCCGCCGCCTGGATGGCGGTGACCTTGCCGGAGGTCTCAGCGCTTGCGCCATCGGACGCCCGGATCGTGAACTCGATGGCCACACATGTCATAATGCAGGCAACCCGCCCAGAGCGGCGGATTGCAGGACCCGCTCAGGGATGATGCTGACGCGCACGTGTCCGACGGTCAGGGGAGTCGACGTGCCTGCGTCATCCGGCAATGGAGGCTTGCGCCATGCCGGCGCGGATGCCTGTCATTCCGCGAAAGGTCCTGAACACCCCCGGCAAACGCCGGGATCCAGCCACCCGGCCTTCGTCAGTTGACGTCGCCACGCATCGACGGCAGCGACCCTGCGCCGTGCATTCTCGAACAGGACGTCGAGGTGCCCCGGCAGGGTCGGCCGTGCGCGTTCAGCGGCTCACGAATCGGCTCCTCGGATACAGACTTGACTATGAATGGTTCTTCGCATCGACACTCGCTCAGGGACGACGCGGACACGTTTTCCTCGGGCGACCGCCCCGCGGTGATCCGGCACTGGACACCCCGCGGCCTGGATGCAGCCGCCCATGTCGCCAGAGCGCGACGCCTCGTGCTCACGGCCGCGGCACGCGCGGGCGCGTTGTTGTGCCTGGTCAGCGTGCCGGTCTTGCTGTTGTGGCTCGATATTCAGTGGTTGCACAACACGGTCGGCGAGTTTTCCGTGACCGAGCTTGGCCAGCTGGCCTTGCTCGCGGCGACGGTGCTGGCATGGCTGTACCTGGCACGACGCAGTGTGGACGATCGTCGTTTCGCCGTGCTGGCGGCCGCCTTTTTCGCCTGCATGTTGATCCGGGAATGCGATGCAGCGCTGGATCTGGTCATGGACGGCCTGTGGCAGATCCTGGCGACGCTGGTTGCGCTCGCCTGCTTGACTTACAGCCTGTCCGACTGGCGCTCGACCCTGCACGGCATGGCGCGCCTGGCGGTCTCCCGGATCAGTCTGGTGCTGTTCATCGGCCTGGCAATCCTGCTCGCCTACTCGCGCTTGTTCGGCATGGGCGTGCTCTGGCAGGGTCTGCTGGACGATCAGTATCTGCGTGTGTTCAAGAAGGCGGCCGAGGAACCCGCCGTGTGGGGGGGCTCCTTCCCCACCGCCGCGGCCAGTGTGGGCTTTGTCAGGGATCGCCTCCGCCGGCGCGCCCGCCCCAAGCTGCGTCGACGACATACCGTCGTCCGCGGGCAGGCGCGCCCGGGGGCTCGCCGTCCGCCGCGCCCGGCGCGTGAACCAGGAGAGACTCGGCGTCGGGCCTCGGGCTGAGCGTGGGCCCATCCGGGCGCCAAAACACAGGCGCCGCCGAGCCGCGCGCCCGGATGGCCCTTGGCGCGCCGCCGGCTGTGCGATTCGCCCGCCCTCCTTGCCGGCGCGCCAAGTCGTCAGGGCTGCTGTGTCCCTTATGGCCCTCGGCCCGTCCTCGCCACGCGAACGGGCCGGTCTCGACCCTCTTCAGTGGCCGCCGGAATCGGCACGGCGCGATATCCGCGCGCCGACGATTCGATCCAAGAACGCGTGCATGTGGCGCGCGATCTGCACGCTCTCCTCCTCGAGCGCGAAATGCCCCGTGTCGAGCAGATGGAGCTCGGCATGGGGTAGATCCTTGAGATAAGCGCGCGCCCCCGACGGCGGGAAAATCTCGTCGTTCTTGCCCCACACGATGAGCATCGGCGGCTGGTGCTTGCGAAAGTACGCCTGCCACTCCGGGTAGCGTTCCGGATTGGTGCGGTAGTCATACAGCAGGGCAAGCATGATGTCCTTGTTGCCCGGCCGGTTCACCAACGCCTGTTGCAAGTACCAGTTGTCCGGATTGATCGCCCGCGGGTCCTTCACGCCATGGGTGTAGTTCCATTGGAGTGATTCGGGCGAGGTGGTTTGGTCGCGCAGTTGCGCCAGGTTCTCGGCCGTCGGATTGCGCCACACCGACTTCGGAAATGCCCAGAAATCGTCCGGCAGCCCTTCCGCGTAAGCATTGGCATTTTGCGTGATGAGCGCCGTCACCTTTTCCGGATGCCGGCTGGCCAGACGCAATCCCACCGGTCCACCGAAGTCCTGCATGTAGATCGCGTAGGCGCTCAGGCCCAGCTGGTCGGTGAATTGCTCGATGACGTCGGCGAGACGGTCGAAGGTGTACGTGTACTCCTCGGCGGGCGGCGCGGCGCTGTAACCGAATCCCGGGTAGTCGGGCGCGATCACGCGATAGCAGCCGGCGAGCAGCGTAATGAGATCGCGATACATGAACGACGACGCCGGAAAGCCGTGCAGCAGCAGGACCACGGGGGCGTCCCTCGACCCGGCTTCCCGATAGAACACCTCGAGCCCATCCACGCTCACCGTGTGGTAACGGGTCGTGGAGACATCCATGCAAGCGTTCGTCGCAGTGGCCTCGGCGGCCGGGGATGCGCCGATCGGCGCTGCATGCGGGACACAGGATGCCAGCAAGGCGCCGGCGACCAGCAGGCGGGTGGCAGCGCGTGATGCCATGGGTTTCTCCTCGGTGATGACGTAACTCTTTATGGAACTCTTTCTTGGTTACAGTACAACCGAGGGACGGTAACTTGTCAATAGCCGTTTAATTGGTTAAGGTCCGCGCCATGGATGCTCCGTTTCTGGGCGGCCACCCCGCCGTCGACTTCCTCAACACGCGCTACACCCCCGACGGCCGCACGGTCGAAACCCTCACGGACGGTCGGGCGTTCGTGGGTTGGCTCGTCGCGGCGGGGTTGCTGGATCAGGCGACCGCTGCGACCTGTACCCGTCGCTTCGGCCGCAAGGCCCTCGATGCGAGCGCGGAGGAAGCCCGTCGCGTCCGCGAGCGCGCCCGTGCCTGGTTGGCACGCTGGCGCGAGGCGCCCGACGACGACTACCGCACGGATGTGTCCGCGTTGAACGCCCTGCTCGGACGGGTCCACCTGCGATGGGAAGTGCTCCCGGGTCCCGAGCTGGCACTCGTCCAGCGCTCCCGGATCGATACGGCCGATGCCCTCGTGGGCCTGGTCGCCGTGCAGCTCGCGCAATTGATCACCGAGGAGGATCCGGCACGGCTCAAGCAATGCGCCGGCTCGCAATGCAGTCTCTGGTTCCTGGACCGAACCAAGGCGCAGCGACGTAAATTTTGCACCGCCTCGGTGTGCGGCAACCGCGCGAAAGTGTCGGCCTTCAGAGCGCGCCAACGACAGTCGGGCTGATCGACGGCCTGCGAGGTCGATGCGATCCGGCACACGGCTCGTCGACACTATGCAGATCGCGGCCGTGAACGTCGCGAACATCGTGCCGAGGTGCCGGCCGCGAGTGTCCCACTGGCCGCGAGAAGGCCACCGGACGCGATGCGTCCGTCGGCTCAGTCGTCAGGAACGCGCACGTGAATGGGCGGTCGTGGAATGAACCGCTTGGAATGAACCGCTCGGGCGCACACCATACGCTCGGCGGTGATCCGTCCGGTCACCCTCTTCTCCCTGCCCCGTCCCCATGACCGAACTCTACATCAGCACCGACGTCGAGACCGATGGACCCATCCCGGGGCCGCACTCCCTGCTCAGCCTGGGCGCCGCGGCCTACACCGCCGAGAAGGTCCTGGTATCGACCTTCAGCGCGAACCTCGAACCGCTGCCCGGCGCACAGCCGCATCCGAAGACCGCCGCCTGGTGGGCGACGCAGCCCGAGGCCTGGGCGGCCTGTCGCAAGGACCCAGAGCCACCCGAGCGGGTCATGAGGCGCTTTGTCGACTGGCTCGAGTCCTTGGGCGGCAAGCCGGTGTTCGTCGCCTACCCGGCCGGCTTCGATTTCACGTTCGTCTACTGGTACTTGATCAAGTTCGTGGGCGAGAGCCCCTTCGGCCACTCGGCGCTCGACATCAAGACCTTCGCCATGGCGCTGCTCAAGACCGGGTATCGGCGCAGCACCAAGCGCAACATGCCCAGGCGCTGGTTCGAGACGCTGCCCCACACGCATGTGGCCCTGGATGACGCCATCGAGCAG
>QGUO01000687.1 GCA_003242495.1 Pseudomonadota bacterium
CCATCGAGCAGACGCGCCCCGTCGGCATGAGCGACGAAGAATGGGAGCGGGCCAAAATCGCCGCGCGCGACCAGCGCTTCATCCATGGCCTGGTCGCGCTCGCCGACCCCTCGCGACCCGTGGTCTCGTTCGGCGAGGATCTGCCGCTCGCCGAACGAACGCTCGAGGGCGAAAGCTTCGATGAGTATGACGGCGTGGTGGTCGAAGCCGGCGCGCATATCCGCACCGGCACCCTGGGGCAGGTCCTGCTCATGGGCCACAACGTCATCAATCGCGGCACCATCGAAACACCCGACGGCCAGGCCTTGCTCGCGGCGGGGCGCGGCGTGTCTCTGAACAAGAATTATCTCGATGGCACCAGCGCAGCCATCGACCCCGATTTGCGCGGCTACACCGTCGGTGTCGATCGCGGCGGTCGTGCGGAGAACGACGGCGGTCTCATCATTGCCGAGCGCGGCAACATCACGCTCACCGGCCACAGTATCCTGCAGTCCGGCGTACTGTCCGCCACGACGGGCGCGGAGGCCAACGGCTCGATCCTGCTCAAAGCGGTCACGGGGCGCAGCGACAACAATTTCTATTACGTGCCGCGCGTCAACGCCCAGCGAGGCGAGATCGTATTCGCCCCGGACAGCATCACGCAGATCCTGCCGGACGACAGCGGCACACCGGTCATCGGGGCAGGCAGCTTCCGCCCGTCCAAGATCGACGTCGAAGGCAAGAAAATCATTTTCCAGAACCATTCACGGCTGCGTGCGCCCGGCGCCGAGGTCCGCCTGCTGGCGGATGCGCATGCCGCGGAGGATGGCTGGGTCGATAGCCGGATCTATCTAGGCGAAGGCGCGGTCATCGATGTTTCCGGTCTGCGCGGCGTCGCGGTCGACATGGAACAGAACGTCATCGAGGCGGAGCTACGCGCCAACGAATTGCGCGACAACCCGCTCTTGAAAGAAGGCGCCTTGCGCGGTGAGACGGTCTATTTCGATCTGCGCTACGGCGAGGCGCTGCTCACGGGCAAGGGGATTGCGAACCTGTCCGGCTACTACGACCTGATCGAGCGTGATGTCGCTGAGTTCATGACCGCGGGGGGCACGCTCACCATGAGCGGCAGTGAGATCATTGCGCGCGCCGGATCGCTGATCGATCTGTCTGGAGGCAGTGTCGAATACCAGGGCGGTTACATCACCTCGACGGTGTTGATCGACGCGGCAGGCCGGCGGGTGCCGATCGAGTTCGCCCCGGCTGGCATCGACTACGTCGCCCTCGACAACAGCCACGTGGTGGGACATCCGCGCTGGCAGGTGACCGAGCGTTATCGGTCCGCGCTCCTGTCCGGGCATCGCGTGCGCTGGGAGGACGGCTATACCGAGGGTCGCTCGGGCGGGTCATTGATCCTGCAAACGAGCAGCGCGGCTGGCGTGAACGCGATCGGCAACCGCTCGAAGGACGCCCATCGCCTCTTCGAAGGCGACGTGCGTGCCGACGTCGTGGCGGGTCGATATCAGACAG
>QGUO01000700.1 GCA_003242495.1 Pseudomonadota bacterium
GTCCGGCGATGGGACAGGCAACGACCCTCGAGACTCTCGGCACCAACGACGTGCGAGGGGTGCTCCGCTCGCGATTCCAGCCGTCGCGCACTGCCGCCGTGGTCGCCGGCGCCGTCGATCCACTCGGGGCGCACGTCGTACTCCGGACGGCGCTGGGCGGCGGGACGCTGCCGATCCTCGCGCCGGTGCCGCCGGTGCTCCGTCCCGGTCGGCTGTACCTGGAGCGCTCCACGATCACGACATGGATCGCGTTGTCGTTTCCCTTCTCCGATGATGTGGAGCCGGAGGCGGTCCGCCTCCTCGCGACGTGGCTGGACGACCAGCTCCGCCCCTCCGCCGCCAGGCCGGACGTGTTTGCGAGTTCGACGGAGATTCGGCGACACGGCGCCGGCGGGACGCTGGATGTCTACCTCGTCGTTTCACCGGAACGGGCAGGCCACTGGCGGCGCCGGGTGCGTGACCTGATCGCCGAGGCGGGGCGCTCGCCGTTGGAGGACCGGGCGTTCGAGGCCCTGAAGCGCCGCCATCTGGGGCGGCGGCTCCTGGACCTCGCCGCGCCGGAGGATCGCGCGATCGACGCCGCACGCCAACTCTTCTTCGACCGACGCTACACCCCGCCCACCGAGGTGATCGCCGCGCTCGGGGCAGAGGACTTACAACACGCTGCCTCGGGACTGAAATCACCGGCGGAGGCCGTGCTCGGGCCTCGTCCCAATGAATGACGCGGACTAACGGGTTGAACTTCGCGCTTGCCCGATTTAGGTTATCTGAGTATCAATAACAATCTTTCTACGGAGTGACGTCGATGAAGCGGCTCCTCATGCTTTGCGTGACGTCTGTCGCTGTAGCAGTGCTCGGGGCATGCGGCAGCGGCGAAGTCGTGGTCCAGGCGCAGCGGGCAGGTGCTGACGGCGCGCCGGTCGCGCTGAAGGATCTCGAGATCTTCCTCCTGCCTTACGACCGCGATGTGATTTTCGACTCGCTGCAGGCGGCCTACCCCGAACCCGAGCCCGTCATTCCCGACTCCCTCATCGCCCTTCAGGAAGCCGTCGTCGCGGCCAAGGCGGAGTACGACGCCGTCGAGATCGAGTGGAGCGTGCTGCGCGACAGCCTGCAAACGCTCTCCGAGAGCATGGATGCGATGGGCCCGGCAGGTCGGACCCGTTCCGAGTACGTCCTGATGTACCGCGACTTCCAGGCGCTCGAGCCGCGGTTCAGCGAACTCGACGCTCAGTTGAAGCGGGTGTTCGATCGTTACGACTCGCTCCAGCGGTCGTTCGTCGGTCAGGCGAAGGAGCTCGAGATTCGGCGCAACGCCTGGGCGGACGGCGCGTTCGCGTCGGTGGACGAGGTCATCGCCGCTCGTCTGGCCGAGCTGAAGCGCCCCGAACTCGCCGATACGACCACCGCGGCCGGGACGGCACACTTCAAGGGACTCGACGAGGGGACCTGGTGGGTCCACGCTCGCTACGACCTCCCCTTCCACGAGCTGTACTGGAACGTGCCGAT
>QGUO01000689.1 GCA_003242495.1 Pseudomonadota bacterium
GTGCTCAGCCACATCGGGGCGGGCAAAAAACGGCGGCTCAAACCAGAAGTTGCACGCACCGCCGTATCGCTTGGGCATGTGGCAATCCTGACAGCTTTCCATCACGCCCGTCGGATGATCGCCGCCGAAGCGTCCATCACTAAAATGCACGCCGCCATTGGCAAACGCACTGTTGCGCCACTCGCTGTAAGTGCGCTGCTCGGGCATCATGTCGTACGGATTGAGCGTGGGGTGAGCTGCGCCAAAAGCGTTGAGGGCATAGGTGCCGTCGCTTTGGCGGGTATAGACCGGGTTGCTCACATCGTGGCAGGTGCCGCACATCGCGCTGCTGGTGTGGAAGTTTGATGTGATGATCGGCACGCCATGGAAGTTGGCGGGCACCGCATCGGGCGGGCAGTCCGGTCCGGGGTTATCGCCGCAGTACGGCAGCGGGCCTCGCCGCGTGTCGTACGGATCAACAACATAACTTGCATTGCCCGGATAAGCGGGCAGCAACCCGTCCGCTGCCAAGGCAGCCAGAATCGGCTCATCCTCGGGCGGATTGTTCGGGCTTGCTACCGGATCAACCACGCGGTGACAGAAGTTGCACGACACACCATCCCAGTCCGCTCCAACAAACGCTGAGGCATCCGTCGGCACCGACCGACCTTCCAGCCACGCGCGGGGGCTGTGACAGCGGATGCACAATTCGCCGCCAAAGTTCACGTCCTGATTGGCGATCGCCAGCGCAGCATGCCAGATGGGATCCCGCGCCGCCTGCCCCATCATGCTCGTCACCCAGTTGTCAAACGGCGCAACAACGTGTTCCTTGTTGCCGTCGTACTCAAACTCGTGACAGAACCGGCAGTTGAAGGGGTTGATCATCGGGTCGATCAGCGTGCCTTCCTGGGTACCGGGTATGAAAAAGTCATCCAGCGTTGCAGGCAACTGCACCTGCGAGCCGCGCTTGCCGCCGCTGCTGCTGCCATCGGCCACACCGCCGCGTCCGCTTCCCATGCCCGAGCCTGAACCTTTGCCAGCGTACAAAGGTGAGCCCAGAATGCCCGCAACCGCCAAACCCACAGCTGCGCACAGGATCAACGACCGGTGCGGTCGAACCGGATACTTCTTCTCTTGCTGCATCGAACTGCAACCTCCTCAGCCTCGGATCGACCAGCGTCCGCCAGCCAATGAGCCGGGCCTGTCTTTTCAATCGATCGATCAATCAGCTATCGGCCAGGATGCTTGCCCCCTCAAGCCGACCGATGCCTGCCCTCCATTCATCTCCGGCCGATACGGTCCCAGATGCACTGCACTCAGGCTTCAGTACCGATAACCGGCTCAGTCGTCTCCCCCTCCCCCTCTGTTAATCCCCCATCTGATCCCCCGCGCAAGTCCCCGCTCAACCCCCGTACTAACTTGCTGAAATCCAGTTTTCATACTACTTCTAAACTCTTACACGTCAACGAGAAACCGCCAGATATCACTCATGAATCAATCCGGGCGCAACGCCAATTCGCCCAGTTTG
>QGUO01000289.1 GCA_003242495.1 Pseudomonadota bacterium
GCGTTCGCCTGGTACCGCATCGTGTTCGGGGCGCTGCTGCTCATGGCCGTCGGCTGAGCGATCCGCCGCACATGCGCCGCGCCCTGTGGTCGTGCGCGCCGCAGGCGCATGGTGAGTGTCCTGAGCGTCGCTGGATCTTCACCGTGGTGCGCGTGACCCACGTGGCGCAATGCGACGCAAGCTTGCGCAGCGAAACTCAAAGTTTAGGCCTACCGCGGCGCCCGTCCGCGCTTTGCCCGCTATAATCGCGCGGCATGGAACGTCCGCTATGAAACGACGACATCTTCAGCTCTGCGCCTTGTTGCTGCTGCCGCTGCTGGCGCTGCGGGCGTTCCTGCCGTCGGGCTTCATGCTGGCGCCCGGCAGCGATGGGCTGGAGCTGGTGTTCTGCGAGCCCGGGCGCTTGCAGCGGCGCGGACCGGTGTCCGCGGATGCGGCGCATTCCCTGCACGCCGCCCATGGGCAGGACGCAGCGCTCGGCGGGCAGGCGGGGCATTCGGCGCAGCACGCCCACGATCACGCCGGGCAGACGCCGATGCATCACGGCGCGGGCAGCGATCACGACAACGGTCTGCATGCCGACCTGCCGTGTCCGTTCGCGCTGGTGGCCGCCGCCTTGCCGCAGGGCGTGCCGTATGTCGCGCTGGCACCGCCGAGTGCGAGCCAGCCCATCGAGTTTCCTCCCCGGCCGGTCGTTGCGTCCGGTCCGCTGCGCGCGGAGCGGATCCGCGCTCCGCCGCATTTCTCCTGATCGCAATCCAGTCGAGCGTCGACGGTCGAGTCTCAGTGTCTCGCAGCGTCGTGCGCCAGCACGACCCCGTCGACGTCGGACCAGTCGATTCGGGAGAGTCAATCATGCGTATTCATTCAGCAGCGGCCATGTGCTCGATGGTGGCCGCCTGTGTGTGCGCCTGTCCGTCGTACGCAGCGGACAGGTCGCTCGAGGAAGTGTTCGTCTTCGGTGAGCGCGAGGGATCGTTGACCGTGCCGGGCGTGGACGCGGCCGAGCGCGAGCTCGCGCGCATCCCCGGTGGGGTCGCGCTGGTGTCGGCGGAGGCCTTCGAGCAGCGCTATGCGTTGAACGTCAAGGACATGCTGGCGCTGACGCCGGGCGTGTTTGCCGAGCAGCGCTGGGCGGAGGAGGTGCGGCTGTCGATCCGTGGCTCGGGTATCGCCCGATCCTTCCATCTGCGGGGCATCGAGCTGCTGCAGGACGGGGTGCCCATCAACCAGGCCGACGGCTCGGGCGATTTTCAGGAAGTCGATCCGCTCGTGCAGCGGTATGTCGAGGTGTACAAGGGGGGCAACGGGTTGCGCTATGGCGCGAGCTCGCTCGGCGGCGCGATCAACTTCGTGACACCCACGGGCTTCACCGCGCGCGCCCCGCGTGCGCTGCGCCTGGAGGCCGGCAGCTTCGATACCTACCGGGCGCACGCCTCGGCTGCGGGTGTCGGCGATGCGTGGGACTACTACTCGGCGGTCACCTGGGTGAGCGCGGAGGGCTGGCGCGAGCAGAGCCGCCAGGCGTCCGCCCGGTTCAGCGGCAACGTGGGCTACCGGTTCGGCGATCGTGCCGAGACCCGTTTCTATCTCAGCTACAACCACATCGATCAGGAAGTGCCGGGCACGCTGTCGTTCGAGGATGCGCTCGAGCGGCCGCGCAGCGCCCCGGCGGTGAACGTTCTGAACGACTATGCGCGCGACGTCCGCTCCCTGCGGATCTCCAACAAGACGGCGTGGCGCGTCGCCGGTGCGCGCGTGGAGGCCGGCGCCTATCTGAACGACAAGGACATCTATCATCCGATCTTTCAGGTGGTCGACCAGGAGTCGCTCGATTACGGGGCGTTCGCACGCGTGCAGTTCGCGAGCGACCTTTGGGGGGTGCATCACGCATGGACGCTCGGCGCGAACGTCAAGGCGAACGCCATGGATGCGCTGCGCTTCGTGAACGTGGGTGGCGAACGCGGCGCGTTGACGGCCGAGGCGCGCCAGCGGGCGCGCAACGTCGAGGTCTATGCCGAGGACCGCATCGAGCTGGCGCCGCGCTGGCAGCTCACGCTGGGACTGCAGGCGCTGCGCGCGGTGCGCGATCACGAGGATCGGCTCGCGCCGGCCGCCAGCGACGAGCGCAGCTTCGAAGGCGTCAATCCGTCCATCGGGGTGATGTGGCGTTGGCGCGAGGATGCCCAGCTGTTCGCCAATCTGACGCGCAGCTACGAGGTGCCGACGTGGTCGGAGCTCAACCAGGCGCCGTTCGTGGGCTTCGTGCCGCTCGATGCACAGCGCGCCTGGACGTTCGAGGTCGGCACGCGCGGCACGCTGGGCGCGGTGCGCTGGGACGTGACGGCCTACCGGGCGCGCGTCGACGGCGAGCTGTTGCAGTACACCGTGGATGCGGATTTTCCGGCCGCGACCTTCAACGCGCCGCGGACGGTTCACCAGGGGCTCGAAGCCGGCGTAGAGGTGGGCTTCCCGCTGGCTGCGGCGTGGCACCTGGAGCTGCGCGGCGCCTACACGCTCAACGACTTCTCGTTCTCGGACGATCCGCAGTATGGCGACAATGCGCTGCCGGGCATTCCGTTGCATGCGCTGCGGGCGGAGCTGCGCCTGGCGCACACCACGGGCTGGCATGTCGCACCCCTGATCGAGTGGGTGCCGCGCGGTGCATATGTCGACTATCGCAACACGTTGCGCACGCCGTCGTACGCGACGCTGGGTCTGTCGGCCGGGTATGACCTGTCCGAGAACGTGTCGTTGTATCTCGACGCGCGCAATCTCACCGACAAGCGCTACATCTCCAACTTCAGCGCCGTGCTCGATGCACAGGCGGATCCGGGCACGGTGTTCTATCCGGGCGAGCCGCGCGCCGTGTTCTGCGGCGTGCGCTTGAACTTCTAGGCGCGTGGCGGCCCGCCCTGCGCAGCGTGGTCACGCGGGGCGGGCGCCCGGTTGGTCCCGGGACACACGGCACCACGCTCGATGTCCCTCGGCAAGCGGGTATTCAGGCGCCGATCTTGCCGCCGTCGTCCCGGGTGATGGCCACGGTGGCCGAGCGCGGATAGGCCGTGCCGCCCTCGGGCCAATGGCTCGCGAGCCGGCCCTGGGCGAAATCCTCGGCCGTCGTGACCTCGCCGCCGGGATGCTGGATGTTCACGAACAGGGTGCGTTGATCGGGGGTGAACGCACAGCCGGTGATTTCCTGGCCCACCGGGCCGGTGAGGAAGCGCCGGATCTCGCCGGTGTCCGGATCCGCCGCCAGCATGGCGTTGTTGCCCACTGCGGCGTACGGCCCTTTGTTCAGGTGAGCCTCGGGAATGTCCGTCTGGATCCATAGCCGTCGATCGGCATCGAAGCTCAGGCCGTCGGGCATGGCGAACATGCTGTCGGCGTCGAGCGGGCGGCCGTGCAGGTCGCGCCCGTGCGCCGGATCGCCACCCAGCGCGAAGATGCGCCAGGTGAAACGCGTGGCGGCATGATCGCCGTCGGCTTCGTCCCAGCGCACGATGTGGCCGTATACATTGTTGGCGCGGGGATTGGCGCCGCCGGCCTGTGCCTCGGTGCGCCGGGCGTTGTTGGTCAGGCTGAAGTACACCGAGCCGGTGCCGGGGTCCACTGCGCCCCACTCGGGGCGGTCCATGCGCGTCGCGCCGGCCACGTCGGCCGCGCCTCGCGCATTGAGCAGCACGTCGGCGAGCGTGGCAAATCCCTTCTCCGGCGTGAGGCCGTTGCGTCCGGGCTCGAGGGCGAGCCACTCGCCGGTGCCATCGGCGTTGAAGCGCGCGGCATACAAGGTGCCCTCGTCGAGCAAGGAGCCGTCGGCGGTGGCCTTGCGATAGGGCTTGGCGGAGACGAACTTGTAGATGTACTCGAAGGCGGTGTCGTCGCCCGAATAAGCGACGATCGGCCGGCCTTCGATCGCCGGGGCGAACACCACGCCTTCGTGGGAGAAGCGCCCGAGATGCGTGCGCTTGATCGGCGTCGACTGCGGATCGAAGGGATCGAACTCCACCACCCAGCCGAAGCAATGCGGCTCGTTACGGAAGTCCTCGAGCGCGTTGGCGCCGCGGGCCGTGGCGTCGAAACGCCGGAACTCGTCGTCATCGCGGTCGGCGAGATGCCAGCGCCACGCCGAGCGACCGACGTTGTAGCGCGATTGGCTGGCCGGCATGGCGTCGCGATCCTTGCGCTCGAAGTAGTACCACCAGTTCTCTTCGCAGGTGAGATAGGTGTTCCAGGGCGTGACGCCGATGGAGCAGTTGTTGATCGTGCCGCGCGTGCGCGTGCCGTCGGGGCTGTAGGGCGTCTTCATGCGATCGTCGCCGCGCAGCGGGCCGCCGATTTCCATGGGCGTGCGCGCGGTGATGCGCCGGTTGCGCGGGTCGCGAACCATGGACCACTTGCCGTCGGCGTCGCGACGAATGCGCACGACGCTCACGCCGTGCGCGTTCATTTCCTTGAGCACCTGCTCGCTGTCGCGCGAGCCGTCCTCGTTGAGCGGCACGTCGAAGGCGCTCAGCGCCAGTCCCTTGGCGGCGGCATGCATCAGTCGCGGCTCGCAGTACTCGTGGTTCATCACCAGCAGGCCGTCGGAGGAGCTGCCCTCGAAGGGATCCTTGCCCTCGATCGGGAAGAAATGCATGCCGTCGTGGTGACTGCCCATCTGCATCGCCTGCTCGTCGGCGCTGTTGCCGAGATCGAATGCCGGGTAGCTGCCGGTGATGGGCTCGCCCCACGGCAACAGCACCTGTGCGCGATAGCCCCGGGGCACGACCACGGTATCCGCGCGGCTCACCGGCACGGGAGAAAAACCGAGTCGGCCGCTGGTGGTCCGCTTCGCGACATCGGCGTGCGCCGCGCTGCCGGGCAGCGTGCTCCCGAAGAAGCTGGTCACGGCGGCGGCGATTCCGCCCTGCAGGACCTGGCGGCGGTTGTAGCGGGTGGCGACGATCTCCTGGAAAGTGGGCGTGGCGGAGCGGCTCAGTCGTCCGCCTTCGCAGCCCGAGGCCATCTGCGGGTCCGTGACGCCCACGCGTTGCTGTTGTGACACCGAAAATCTCCGATTCATCGCTCAGGGGGGCCCAACAAGGATAAGGGAGTATGCGCAGCGTGGCGTGACGGATTCGTGACAGCGGATCGGGCGAGGGGAGCCGGCGGGAGGCGCCGGGATGACGCGTCCGCCTGACTCCGCGCCCAAGCCCGCCACGACGTTGCGCGTCGCCGCGAGCCCCGGGACTGCACGTCC
>QGUO01000290.1 GCA_003242495.1 Pseudomonadota bacterium
CTGCTGCTCGATCTGGCGCAGGGAGCGAGCATGAGTGCCAGCATCGACGCGGCAGGCAGGGTGCTGCACGAGCTGTACAAGGTCGGCAACGTCAAGCGCAACACGGTCCAGCACGCCGGATTCCTGGTGCTCAAGGCGCCTGACGTGCCCTCCATGCTCATCGAGACGGCGTTCATCTCCAACCCGGCCGAGGAGAAGCGGCTGCGGGATCCCAAGCATCAGCAGCGCCTCGCCGAGGCGATCCATGCCGGTGTGCGCAGCTACTTCTACGCCAATCCTCCGCCCGGCACGCTGATCGCGCAGCGCCTGCAAGGCGGGGGCAATCGCATCGCCGCCGCCGGTCCTCGCGCCGAGGGCGCCACGGGCGCCGCACCCTGACCCGGCGCGCCTCGCGGGTGTCGGGCGCTGCTTCGGGGCGCGTCGGCCAGGCACCCACGAGGGGGTAACGCCTGCACCGGGGTATCGAGTCTCGAGGCGGTCGGCCGCCACCGACGCCGCGGATCCGCCATGCCGGCCCGGGGATTCGCGGCGCGACCGCGATCGCGCCGCCCGCATCCCTGAGGCGAGCGTCGGGTGGTTTCGGCTATGCTTAACCGTTTCCCCTGCCGCGATCGCTCCAGATGCCCATCCGAGTCCTGCCCGAACAGCTCATCCACCAGATCGCCGCAGGTGAGGTGGTCGAGCGACCGGCCTCGGTGGTCAAGGAGCTGATCGAAAACAGCATCGATGCGGGCGCGCGCCGTGTGGAGGTGGAGATCGAGGAGGGCGGCGTTCGCCTGTGCCGCGTGCGTGACGACGGCGCCGGCATCGCGCGCGAGGAACTGGCGTTGGCGCTCTCGCGTCACGCGACCAGCAAGATCATCACCATCGACGACCTGGAGCGGGTGGGCACCCTCGGCTTTCGGGGCGAAGCGCTGCCGAGCATCGCCTCGGTCTCGCGCATGCGCCTGATATCGCGCACGGCGCAGGATCCCGTGGGCCATGCGGTGTCCGCCGACAACGGCATCGTGAGCGGCGTCGAGCCTGCACCGCATCCGGTCGGCACCACGGTCGAGGTGCGCGACCTGTTCTTCAACGTGCCCGCGCGGCGCAAGTTCTTGCGGGCCGAGCGCACCGAGACCCAGCACATCACGCGCATGATCGAGCGGCTCGCCTTGTCGTGCTTCGAGACGGCGTTCTCGTTCACGGTCGGGCGGCGTCTGCAGGCCGACTTCCCGGCGGCCGGCAGCCGCATGGAACGCGAGCGGCGGGTCGCGCAGATTGCGGGCGAGGACTTCCTGGCCAACGCGCTCTACGTCGAGCACGAGGCGGGCGGTCAGCGTCTGTGGGGATGGCTGTGTCAACCGACGTACGCGCGCGCGCAGCCGGACATGCAACATTTCTATCTCAACGGGCGCATGCTGCGCGACCGGCTGGTGGCGAGCGCCATCCGCCTGGGTTATCGCGATGTCCTGTACGGCGGGCGTCATCCCGCCTACCTGCTGTTCCTGGAGATCGATCCGCAGCGCGTCGATGTCAACGCCCATCCGGCCAAGCTGGAGGTGCGTTTTCGGGATGGGCGCCACGTGCACGATTTCCTGTTCCGCACCGTCGAGCGCGTGCTGCGCGACACCTACGCCGGCGCACGGCAGGCGCCGCCGCCCACGGACGTGGGCGCATTGCTGCCGGCGGCGCGTGCTGCCGCGGTGTGGCCGGCCCAGGGACCGGGATCAGCCGCCGGGCACAGTCCCGTTCAGTCGCCGCTGGGGCTGCGGGTGGCCGAGCCCGCCCCCGGCGCGCACCGTGCCGAGCCGCCTGGGCCTTCCGCTCCGCCCGAGGCTGCGACGGCCGGCGGACCGCCGCCGGCCGCTGCCGCGGTGGCGGGCGAGGTGCCGCCGCTGGGCTTCGCGCTGGCGCAATTGCATGGCGTCTACATCTTGTCGCAGGCGCCCGACGGGCTGATCCTCGTCGACATGCATGCCGCACACGAGCGCACCACTTACGAGCGCATGAAGGCGGCGCTCGCCCAGGGCGCGATCGCCACCCAGCCGTTGCTCGTGCCCGTCGCGGTCAACGTCTCCGCGGCGGAAGCCGATGCGCTCGAAGAGCATGCGCCGGTCCTCGCGCGCGCCGGTCTGGACCTCGAGCGGGCCGGTCCCGGACGCGTGCACGTCCATGCGCTGCCGGCGATGCTGCGTGTCGACGGCGTCGACGAGCTCGTGCGGCGGGTGGCGGCCGACCTGGTGGCGCAGGGCGTGAGCCTGGGCGTGGAGGAGGCGCTGAACGAGCTGCTGGGCACCATGGCTTGCCATGCGGCGGTGCGCGCGCATCGACAGCTGTCGGTCACGGAAATGAACGCGTTGCTGCGCGAGATGGAGCGCACCGTGCGCAGCGATCAATGCAACCACGGCCGTCCGACGTGGACGTTCGTCAGCATGGCCGACCTCGATCGGCTGTTCCTGCGCGGCCGATGAGCGCGTCGCGTCCACCGGCTGCGCCAGGCATCCCGCCGGTCATCCTGGTGATGGGCCCGACGGGCGCGGGCAAGACCGATCTGGCGATCCGGCTGGCCGAGCGCTTTCCGATCGAGATCGTCAGCGTCGATTCGGCCATGGTGTACCGAGGCCTGGACATCGGCACGGGCAAGCCGCCTGCCGAGATCCTGGCGCGTCATCCGCACCACCTCGTGGACATTCTCGACCCCTCGCAGCCGTATTCCGCCGGACAGTTCGTGCGCGATGCGCGCGCCGCCATCGACGCGATCCGCGCGCGCGGCAAGGTGCCGCTGCTGGTCGGAGGCACGATGCTGTACTTTCGCGCCTTGCGCGCCGGGCTCGCCGAGCTGCCCGCGGCCGACCCCGAGGTGCGTGCCGCCATCGATGCCGAAGCCGAGCGCATCGGGTGGCCCGGCCTGCACGCGCAGCTGGCGAGCATCGATCCGCAGGCGGCGGCGCGCATCCGACCGAACGATGCGCAACGCATCCAACGCGCGCTGGAGGTCTATCGGATCACCGGACGCACCCTGAGCGAGCTGCATGCCGCGGCCGCGCCGCCGGCCCCGGACCTCGAGTTCGCCGCGTTCGTGTGGTCGCCCGCCGACCGCAGCGCGCTGCATGCGGCGATCGAGCAGCGCTTCCACGCCATGATGGCAGCGGGGTTGCTCGAGGAGGTGCGGCGTCTGTACCAGCGCGGCGATCTCGATGCGCGGTTGCCGGCGATCCGCTCCGTGGGTTATCGCCAGCTCTGGGAACATTTGAGCGGCCGGACGGCTTTGGACTTGGCCGTGCAGCGTGCAATCTATGCAACCCGCCAGCTGGCGCGCCGGCAGCTGATCTGGTTGCGCGCCGAATCGCAGGTGCAATGGATCGATCCCCTTGAAAACTCCGCAAACGCCCAGATGCAGAGCGCCGTTGCGGCGCTCGTCGCCGCAACTCCGTATTAGTACCGAAGCGAGCGGAATTCGGCGGTGGCATGGTGCTGTGATAGACTGCAAGGCTGCGATGGGCTTCGCGCACTGCGTCGGCTGGCCTCCGGCTTCAGGATAGAGGCATCGACGGAAATCGCTTTACATTCAAAGAATTCGGAGCAATAACAAGGAGATAAATGATGGCCAGAGGGCAATCATTGCAGGATCCTTTCCTCAACACATTGCGCAAGGAGCGCGTGCCGGTGTCCATCTACCTGGTGAACGGTATCAAACTGCAGGGCCAGATCGACTCCTTCGACCAGTTCGTCGTGCTGTTGAAGAACAGCGTGAGCCAGATGGTGTACAAGCACGCGATCTCCACGGTCGTGCCGTCCCGTGCCATCCGTCTGCCCATGGCAGAGGAAGAGGGCGGAGCGGGCGGCGGCGAATGACCGGCCCCCTCCCGGAGGTTGCTGTTGTTTGATCGACCGCGCAGCGGCGAGCGCGCCCTCCTGGTGCGCATTGGCATCGCCGGCGCTCCACAACCGGAGGAACTCACGGAGTTCGAATCACTCGCTCGCTCGGCAGGCGCCGAAGTGCTGGGACTGATCACCGGCACGCGGCGCTCGCCCGACCCGCGGCTGTTCGTGGGCTCCGGCAAGGCCGAGGAGATCCGTGAGCAGGTCCGCGCCCTGAAGGCGGACCTGGTGGTCTTCGATCATGCGCTCTCGCCGAGCCAGGAGCGCAATCTCGAGGCATTCTTGCAATGCCGGGTGCTGGATCGCACCGGGCTCATCCTCGACATCTTCGCCCAGCGCGCGCGCAGCTTCGAAGGCCAGCTGCAGGTCGAGCTGGCGCAGCTCAAGCACTTGGCCACCCGTCTGGTGCGCGGCTGGACCCACCTCGAGCGCCAGAAGGGTGGTATCGGCCTGCGCGGTCCGGGTGAGACGCAGCTCGAAACCGACCGCCGGCTGCTCGGCAAACGCATCAAGACGCTCAACGCGCGGCTCGAGCGCGTGCTGACGCAGCGTGAGACGACGCGCCGCGAGCGCAAGCGGACCGCCGTGCCGACGGTGGCGCTGGTGGTCTACACCAACGCCGGCAAGTCCACCTTGTTCAATCGGCTGACCGGTGCGCAGGCGTACGCCGCGGACCAGTTGTTCGCCACGCTCGACCCCACCGTGCGCCGCCTCGACCTGCCGGAGGCACGTCGGGCGCTGCTCGCCGATACCGTAGGATTCGTGCGCGACCTGCCGCACGAGCTGGTGGCGGCCTTCCGCTCGACGCTGCAGGAAGCGCGCGAGTCGGCCCTGCTGTTGCACGTGGTCGACGCCGCCGATCCGCAACGACGCGAGCGCATCGATCAGGTCAACGGCGTGCTCGAGGACATCGGCGCGGGCGGATTGCCCCAGATCGAGGTCTTCAACAAGGTCGATGAACTCGACGAGGCGCCGCGGGTCGAACGGGACGAGGCGGGCCGCGTGCGACGGGTGTGGCTGTCTGCGCAGAGCGGCGCCGGCTGCGAGCTCCTGTTGAGCGCAGTGGGCGAGTTCCTCGGCCCGGAAGTCGTGCACCGGCATGTGGTCCTGCGTCCCGAGGAGGGACGCGCCCGGGCGCGTTTCTTCGCTGCCGGTGCGGTGCTCGCCGAGCGTGGGCTGCCGAACGGCGACACCGATCTCGAGGTGTGCATGCCGCGCGGTGCGTTCGAGCACCTGTGTCGCACCGAAGGCCTGTCATGAGCCGGATCGCTGCTCGTGGCCGCCGGCCAGGGTGCGCCCGGACGGCCAAGCTTGTGCCCCTGCGTGGGCATTCCTAAAATCCGGCGGCCCCGGTGGACTACCGGGTACGCC
>QGUO01000705.1 GCA_003242495.1 Pseudomonadota bacterium
GCTTCGCGCGGTCCCCCGCGCGATTTTTGCTGCCGCGGCGGCGGTCCAGGGTGCGCGGGGTGGCGTGGACATCCCTGCGGACGAGATGCCGGCGGTGCGGCGACACCTGGCGCGGTACTACCGCAAGATGGGCGAGACGCCGCCGTGGGAGCAGGACAGCCTGGATGTCATCGTTGCGGAGGCGAAGGCGGGGCGGCGGAACAGCCAGGCGGACTTTGAGCGGCTTGCCGGGGCGATTGCCTTGCTATGGGAGGCGCTGAACGACGACGAGAAGGCGCAGGTGATGGAGCGTCTGGGGCTTGCCCCTGCGGCCGGGCCGGAGGAGGAGACTCCACCCACCGACGGGGGCGAGGCGAAGGGCGAGTCCACCGAGCCGCCGGCGGAGGATGCGTCGGCACTCATGGCGGCCCTGGAGGTCCTGGACGCGGAGCTAGCGCTGCTTGAGACGGAGGTGGCATGAGATGGACATCAAGGAGCTGGTCGGAAAGGCCCGCCAGCGGGTGGAGGAAGCCCGCCGGATCGTCGAGGAGTACGCGGGCAAGGCGATGCCGGCGGACGTGAAGCAGCAGGTGGACCGGCTGCTGGAGGAGGCCCGGGAGCTGAAGGCGCAGGCGGACCGGGCGGTGGAGGTCCAGAAGCTGCAGGCGTGGCTGGATGAACCCCAGTACCGCCGGCCCATGAGCGAGGGGGCGGCGAAGGCGCTGGCGCCGGAGGATGAGCCGTCGGAGGACGGCGGGCTCAGCGAGGCGCAGAAGAAGAAGCAGACCCGGGCGTTCTTTAAGGCGCTGCGGGGCGGCATTGGGGCGCTGTCCCGCGAGGAACGGGAGCTTTTGAATCCGGCCCGGAAGGGTCTGGTGGCGACCAAGGCGCTGGTGGAGGACGCCGCCGGCGAGATTCTGGTGCCGGAGGAAGTGGAGGCGGAGATTTACCGCCGGCTGCCCAAGCTGACGGTCATCCGGCCGCTGGCGACGGTGCGGCCCACCGGCTCGAACCGAGTGCGGCGGCGCAGCCTGACGGAGCTGCAGGTGGGCTGGGGCAAGCTGGAGACCGGCGCGACGCTGGTGGAGTCCACTCCGCAGCCGGGCGAGGAATACACCTACGTCGAGGACCTGTACGGCCTGACGCGGATCGGTGAGGACGAGCTGGATGACACCGATGTCAACCTGACGGCGTTCATCGCTGACAGCTTCGCCCAGGCGATTGCGGAGGCGGAGGACGAGGCGTTTATCGCCGGGACTGGGCATGCGAACCAGCAGCCGGAGGGCATTTTGAACGCCGCCGATGTGCCGACGGTGGAGGCGGGCCAGACGGCCGGCATCACGACTGACGACATCTTGACCCTGATCTACACGGTCCCGCCCCAGGCGCGGCGCAACGGCGTCCTGATTGCCCACAGCGAGACCGTGCTTCGTTTGCGGCTCCTGAAGTCAAACGATGGGGTCTATCTGTGGCAGCCGTCCCTGGTCGCCGGGCAGCCGGACACGTTCGCTGGATACCCCGTGT
>QGUO01000688.1 GCA_003242495.1 Pseudomonadota bacterium
GTGGCGTACTGCATGAAGCGACTGCGTTGCGGCGCGCCGTCCGCCGCCTGTCGATCGGGCCGACGCTGCCATCGATGCCAGTAGAGCTGCACGGGCTGTGCCCCCCACTGTTTCTTGAATCGATACGTGCCCGCATCCACCGTCGAGCGACCGAAATCGAAACTCGTACAGCCTTCGCGCACCGCCAGGTCGAGCACTTCCCAGTACAGCCGCATGTTGAAGCCCAGCGGCTTCGCCTCGGCACGGCAGGCGGCCCAGGGAATTTCCGCCCGCCCGTTGTACAGGACCACGAAACCCGCTGCCGCAGGCGTGCCGGCGCGATACACCACCACCAGCCGGCAATGGTCCGGGAACCGCTCGAGAATGGCAGCGAAGAACCGTCGCGGATAGACCGGCGTGCCCAGATCACGCATGTTGTGCGCGAACACGTCATAGAAGTCATCGAGCAGGGCGGCGCCGCCGACTCGCACCTGCGGCGCCTCGCGCTCGGCGCGTCTGACCTGGGAGCGGAGCTTGGAGCCGAGCCGCCGCGCCAGCTCGTCGAACGTGGGCGGCAGCTCGAGCACCATCCCCACCTTGTCGGTTCTGACCGTCCAATCGCCTTCGCGCGGCTGGGTGTCCCGAAACTCCAGGTATGAGCACCCCAGCTCCTCGGCCAGCACCCGCGCCTGCTCCATGAGTCGCGTGGCCAGCGGCGCATGATCCGTCAACGCGCCGCCGTAGTTGAAGAACGGCAGCGACGTGGCGAAGTTGCCGAGCAGGAAGCGACGTTGCCGGATGACCGGCAGAATGCCCGCCAGCGCGCCCGCCGCGTCGCGCGCTTCGATGAAGAACGCGGCATGCCCGAACACGGTGCGAACCAGCTCGGCCCAGCCGCTCAGCATGTACACGCTCGCCGAGGGCCGGGCGCGCACGAACGCGTCCCAGTCGGCGCTCGGCTCGGAACGCACGGACACAGACCAGGCGCCGGGTGCGACCTTCTCCGGCATGGCGGCCCCGTCAGACATTCGACAACGCCGGATCGAGACTCGCGCCAGGGGCGCGATCCTTGGGGAGCAGATCGAGCCCCCGCAGCACATCGACGACCCGGCCGAACTTGAAGTCCTTGATCAGCCGGGCGAGACGCGCCTGGCACACATCCAGGTTGGTGTAATGACGAAAGCGCGACAGCCAGCTCGCCCGGAAACGCGGCTGGCCGGCGTCGATCTCCCAGGGATGCAAGTAGAAAATGAAGGGCAGATCGTCGGCGGCATTGATGCCGGCCAGCGCCCAGCGAGTGAACCAGTACGGCAGCAAGCGGAAGTACCCCCCTCCGGACACGGGCACACGCACCCCGAGCACCCGCCTCGTCGACAGCGGGAACTCGACGATCGATCGCCCGTTCGGCGCCTGCACGGTCCCGGGCCTGGTCGAGGCGCCGGGAATGCCATATCGATCGTGAGCGATCGGGAAAATGCTCGAGTCGTACTCAAAGCCCAGCTCGCACAGGATGTCCAATGCCC
>QGUO01000291.1 GCA_003242495.1 Pseudomonadota bacterium
CTGCCCGGTACGAGGCGCAACTGGAGCTGTTCGTCTGCGAAAGTCGCGCGGTGCGCGAGGCGCGCATCGCGGCCAAGCTCGTCCGGCCATCCACTGAGTCACCGGCGGGCGAGGCCTTCGCGGCGGACCCGAAAGGCATGCTGGAAGCGTTGGCCGAGCCGCTGCGCGCACGCGGCCTGCAGGTGACGACGGAGATCGAATGCGGCGAGCCGCTGCACGTCGCGCTGATCGATCGCGCCAAACGCGCCGGCGCCGACCTCATGGTGAAGGATACGCATCACCATTCGTTGCTGAAGCGCACGCTGCTGACGAACACCGACTGGGAGCTCATCCGCAGGTGTCCGATGCCGCTGTTGCTCACCAAGCCGGCCAAATGGCGCAGCCTGCCCGTGTTCGTCGCGGCGGTCGACCCCGGACATGCCGACGACAAGCCGGCCGCGCTGGATCATCGCATCCTGGCGCTGGCCTGTGGGCTGGCTGGTCGCATGGCGGCCAGGCTGCGTGTCGTGCATGCCTATATACCGGTCGCCATCATCGCCGGCGCAACGGCCGCCACGCCGCCCATGGTGGGTGGGGTCTCTCCCGAGGTGCTCGCGGCCGAGGAGGAGGCCAAGCGCAGACAATTGCGGGCGTTGACCGCCCCCTACCGTATCCCGCAGGAGGACGTGCATCTCGACGTGGGCGCTCCCGGCGAGTTCCTGCCGCGGGTCGCCGAGGAGCTGCATGCGGATGTCATGGTGATGGGGGCGATTGCGCGCAGCGGACTGAAGCGGATCTTCGTCGGCAATACGGCCGAGCGCGTACTCGAGCGCTTGCCGTGCGACGCACTGATCGTCAAGCCGCTCGCGTTCCCCCGGGACCTGCCGTGCTGACCCTGTGGCGCCGCAGCAAACCGCGCACTGCTCAACGATGGCCATCACCGCGAAGGGGATTCGCCGCGCCGAACGCGTCGCGTGCAAGTCCAGTGTCGGCCGGCAATGGCGGCCGCGGCCGGGCGGCGTGTGTCGTCCCACAACCGTGTGCTGCGCCGGGGCGGACGGACTTTGCTGCTTTGCAACGTCAACCCCTGGGCGCGGGCGAGTCAATCAGCGGTTACCCGCCCGCCTGTCGCGATAAGTCATCAGTTGACGAGGCCATCGCGAGTGTCCAGACTGGGAATCGTCCCCTCCGGCTGGTCCCTGCCAATGCTCCAACTGCGTCCAAACTGCGAGTGCTGCGATTGCGATCTGCCGCCCGATTCCAAGAAGGCGATGATCTGCACGTTCGAGTGCACCTTCTGCCGGGAGTGTGCGACGGACATTCTGAAAGGGGTGTGCCCGAATTGCGGTGGTGAGCTGGTGCCGCGTCCACGGCGTCCGCGGGCGTTGCTGCAGCGGTATCCGGCTTCGACAGAGCGAGTGTTGACCAAACGCGGATGCCGTCCGCTTCGCGAGGCGGTCTGAGGCGCGCAGCACAGGTCGTGTGACGCCCGAGCGCCGCCATGGCGCCGGCGCGGCGAGCGCGCGTGCGTCAGCAGTGCTACAGCAACCAGCGCCGCTCCAGCAGCTGAATGCTGAAAAGATTCTGTGGGTCCGTCCACACGTGGCTGACCACCAGGCCGGCCTCGGAGGCGAGTCGCGCAAAACTTTCCAAGGTGTACTTGTGACTGTACTCGGTGCATAGCTGCTCGCCGCGGGCGAAGTGGATCTGCTCGTTGCCGAGGTGCACGACCTGATCACGCAGGCTCACCAGGTACATCTCGATGCGATCGTGGTCCGCCGACCAGACGGCGCGGTGCTCGAACGAGCTGAGATCGAAGTCTGCGCCGAGCTTGTGGTTCAGATGTCGCAGCGCGTTCAAATTGAACTCGGCGGTCACGCCTGCGGCATCGTCGTAGGCGCGCTGCAGCACTGACGGATCCTTCTTCAAGTCGACGCCGATCAGCACACAGCCATTGCCGCCGATGAGGGTGCGGATGGAAGTGAGCAGCCGGCGCGCCGCATCGGTCTCGAAGTTGCCGATGGTCGAGCCGGGGAAGTACACGACACGCCGCGCGGCGCTGGCTGGCAGCGGTCCCAGGGAGAACGGTTGCGTGAAATCGGCGCACACCGGCTTGATGCGCAGCTCCGGATAGTCGCGCGCCAGCGCTCCCGCCGCATCCAGCAAATGCATTCTCGAGATGTCGACCGGCATGTAGACTGCGGGTGATTCCAGGTGATCGAGCAGAACCCGGGTCTTCATGCTGCTGCCGCTGCCATACTCGATGACCGCCACGTGCGGGCCGAGGCGTGCGGCGATATCGGCCATGTGCCGGTGCATGATCTCGAGCTCGGTGCGCGTCACGTAGTACTCGGGCAGCTCGCAGATGGCGTCGAACAGCTGCGAGCCGTACTCGTCATAGAACCAGGTGGGAGAGAGCTGCTTGGGGGTCTTGCGCAAGTCTGCGAGCACGCCGCGCGCCAGGCCATGGGCGGACGAGCGGGCGCTGGCAGTGCCCTGGAGGGAGTCTGCGTGTGACATCATGATCGGTTTCCGGGCAGGTCCCGGGCGAGTCGCACCCCGGAGAACTGCCAGCGAGCCTGTGGATAGAAGAAGTTGCGATACGAGGCGCGCGCGTGCCCGGCAGGGGTGGCACAGGAGCCGCCGCGCAGCACGAACTGATTGCACATGAACTTGCCGTTGTACTCGCCCAGGGCGCCGGCGGGCGGGTGATAGCCGGGATAGGGCGAGTAGGCCGAGGCGGTCCACTCCCAGACATCGCCGAACATTTGCGTGAACCCGCGCGCATCGCTCGGCGGCGCCGGATGCAGGCGACCGCTCTCCAGAAAGTTGCCCGCGACCGGTAGCACCGCCGCCGCGACTTCCCATTCCGCCTCGGTCGGCAGGCGCGCCCCGCTCCAGCGTGCGAACGCGTCGGCCTCGTACCAGCTCAGGTGGCTGACCGGGGCGGCCGGATCGAGCGCCTGGAGGCCGGAGAGCGTGAATTCGGCGTCGAGCTCCTCGGTCCAGTAGAGGGGGCGCGACCAGTTCGCGGCATTGACGGTTGCCCAACCGTCGGACTGCCAGAGCTCCGCGCGGCGGTAGCCGCCGTCCTGGACGAACTCCCGGTACTCGCCGTTGGTGACGGGTCGGTCGGCGAGCGCGAACGGCTCCACGTAGACCCGATGCCGTGGGCGCTCGTTGTCGAAGGCAAACCCCTCGGGACCGGCGCCGATGTCGCGCACGCCGCCGTCGAAGGGGTGAAAGCGCATGGGCCCGGGCATTGGGGTAGCATCTTCGCGGCGCCGCGAGCAGTAGGCGGGCAACAGCGGGTTACAGGAAAACAGGTGCTTCAAATCCGTGAGGATCAGTTCCTGGTGCTGTTGCTCGTGGTTCAGGCCCAGCGTGACGAGCGCCTCGATCTCGGCATCACCGCGCCGGATCCTGAGCAGGGCCTGCATATGCTCGTCGACATGCGTGCGGTACTGCATGACCTCGGCGATGGTGGGCCGGGTCAGCAGCCCGCGCTCGGCGCGCCGGTGCATGGGCCCGACGGACTGGTAATAGGAGTTGAACAGGAAGCCGAACGCTCGCCGAAACGGCCGGTAACCCGGCAAGTGGTCCTCCAACAGGAATTGCTCGAAAAACCAACTCGTGTGCGCCAGGTGCCACTTGGTGGGACTGGCGTCCGGCATGCTCTGGACCGTGTAGTCTTCGGGCTCGAGGGGCAGGCAGAGGTTGCAGGTGGTCACTCGCACCTGCCGGAACACATGCTCGATCGTTACCCCTGGGTGTCTCAGCTCCGTCCCGAGCGCTTGCATTCCCGGCCCCTTTTTATATGTGGGGCAAAAACGCTTGACTCCCGGAAAAGTTGCAGAACCGGTCCAGAAAAGCGGCACTCGGTGGCCGGGGCGTCGGGGCGGAGGGCTCGGGATCGGGCCCTGAAACTGACCCCCGGGAGGCCCCCGGCATGGGAGATTTGGCGGCTGATCAGGGCCGAATCGCCGGCCCCGGCGGGCTCCTGCCGGCCCGCAACTTGACGGACAGGCAACTGACCGATTTAATACGCGACTCTCCGATGAGGTCGGGGCGTCTGCCCTGGCCGCGCCTCCTGGCCAGGTAGCTCAGTTGGTAGAGCAGCGGACTGAAAATCCGCGTGTCGGTGGTTCGATTCCGCCCCTGGCCACCATCTTCTTGCTATTCAGATCATGCGCTTACGGCTCGCTCGTCATGATCGCTTGGCGACGTTAGAAGCGCTCAAACACAACCCGAATACATTCCGTGCTTCTGCCGTCGTGCCGTCTGCGACCGGCTGGCCGCTCGGCCTCCCCGCATTTTCTCTTTAACAGAAGACATTCAGCGGAACATTCACCCTTGATGCTGAAAAGTTTCGGAATACACTCCTTAATAGAAGAACAGCGGAGACCCTGAGTCATGAACGACGCTTCTCCCGCGGCGAAGGAATTCGACGCTATCAAGACGGTGCACGATGCGCTGGAACCCCTTGAGCTTGAGTCAAGAACGAGGGTGCTGGGGTACATCGCCAGCCTCCTCGGCATCGAGACGGCGATCGCCGCGCCGGGCTCGAAGAAGGACGACGAGAAGCCAGCCACCGAGGAGGAAGAGGCCGCGGCCGATGACGCCGCGAAGGGCGCAAAGACCTACGGCACATTTGCCGAGCTCTACGCCGCGGCAAGCCCGAAGAACAATGGAGAGAGGGCGCTCGTCGCCGGCTATTGGCTGCAAGTGTGCGCTGGAGCCCAGAGCTTCACGGCAGCCGCTGCGCAGAAGGAGCTCACCCACCTCGGCCACGCGGTCTCGAACATCACCGAGTCGATCAACTCGGTTAAGGACCAGAAGCCGAGCCTCATCCTTCAGCTGAAGAAGAGCGGAAACAGCAAGCAGGCCCGCAAGCTCTACAAAGTGAGCCACGAGGGCGTGAAGAAAGTCGAGGCGATGATCGGTGGATGAGAAGCGGCTGGCCGCCGCCCTCTCCGGACTGCTCGGCCCCACCCTCTCGATCGAACTCGTCGCCGACCTGGTGAAGATCAGGCGCGACCTCGCGACGCGCACGCTTGAACGATCCGCCCTCGGCAAGTTCGTGGAGACGTTCGTGCAGTGCTTGCAGCACATGGACAAGGGCACGCACGATGCGAAGCCGAGCGTGGACGACTACTTAGACAAGAAGGCCGAGAATACCTCGCTACCCGAGGGGCTTCGCATCGTCGCGGCGCGCGTGGCCCGGGCGATGTACACGC
>QGUO01000292.1 GCA_003242495.1 Pseudomonadota bacterium
GGTCGGTACCCCTGAAGGCACGCTCGCGTTTTTGAGGTAGAGCGCCAGGCTCTACGGGTGACTGAACGCTTGCTCACGCCGGGCGCTGCTGCCACTTCCCTGTTGCCTCGGTGGAGCGCTTCGCCGGATCCGCTCCTGCGCACACTTCCCCGGCGATAAGGGACGGGTGAGCGTGCGGGCCGGCGACCCTTGGCCGGCGGATCATCCATAATCCGCTTGGGTGCTCAGCAATTCCCGCAGATGTTGCGATGTCTGTCTCGGTATGCGGTTTCCCGAGTCCCTAATGTACGCGCCGTTACCCAGCGGCGTGTTATGTCCGACACACGAGCAGACTCACCGACCCTGCGACTGCGACGCCTCGACGCAGCAACCTTGGAGATTGCCGAGGTGCTGCGCGATCGCCGCATCGTGACGCTGTTTCAGCCGCTGATCGACCCCCGTTCCCGGGGCGTGTACGGTTTCGAAGCGCTGACCCGCGGTCCGTCGAACAGCTGGCTGCATGCGCCGCAGAACCTGTTCGAGGCAGCGCGGCGCCTGGGCTTGCGGGTCGAGCTCGATTTCCTGTGCATCCGCAGCGCCTTCCGGCGCTTCGTCGCCGCGCAGCCCGCCGGCCAGCTGTTCGTGAATGTCTCGCCCGAGAGCATCTACGGCAGCGAGGATTTCGCGGCGCGCTTCCTCCAGACGGCGCACGCCGCGGGCATGCCGGTGAACCGGTGCGTCATCGAGCTCACCGAGGACAGCCTGCTCGACGACTACGTGCGTCTGCGCTCGACGTTCGAGCGCCTGCGTCAGGCGGGCTGTGAGATCGCCATCGACGATCTCGGGGCAGGGTACTCGGGCTTGCGCACCTGGTCCGAGCTCAGACCAGACTACGTGAAGATCGACCGCTATTTCATCAGCGGCATCGATGCTGACCGCACCAAGCTCGAATTCGTGCGCTCCATTCTCGACATGGGGCGCGCCATCGGTTGCAAGGTGATCGGCGAGGGCGTCGAGACGGAGCACGAGTGCCGCGAGCTGGTGGATCTGGGGCTCGATCGGCTGCAGGGGCATCTGTTCGGGCGGCCGGCGCCGGCGCCCACGGCCGTCCTGCAGCAGGTCGAATCGCTCGATCGCTCGATCGTCACACACGGTGCGTTATGCGCCGAGCACATCGCAGAGTATGTGTCGCCCGTGCCGCCGGACATGCGCGTGCAGGAAGTGGTGGAGCGTTTCCGCGACGATCCTGAAAGGCTGACACTGGCCGTGGTGCACGCGGGTCGGCCGCTCGGCGTCGTGCGCCGTGACCAGCTCTTCGCCCTGCTCGCCAAGCCCTTGCATCCGGAGATTTACAATCGCAAGCCGGTGACGGCCGTGATGGAATCGCCGACGCTCGTCATCGACGCGCAGTTGCGGCTCGAGCAGGTGAGTCGGCTGGTGACACAGCAGGGTCAGTCACGTCTCGCCGATGAGTTCGTCGTCGTGCGCGACGGGCGCTACCACGGGCTGGCGCAGACCATCGACCTGCTGCGGCAGATCACCGAGCAGCAGCTGCAGGCCGCCAGGCATTGCAATCCGCTGACCTTGCTGCCGGGCAATGCCGCCGTGCGCAGTTGCATCGACCGATTGATCGAGTCGGGGCGGCGCTGTGTGGTCGCCTATTTCGATCTCGACGGGTTCAAGCCTTACAACGACGTCTATGGCTTCGGCCAGGGCGACCAGGTCATCCTGCATCTGGCCGCCTTGCTCAAAGATGCGTTCTCGCCGCGTCTCGATTTCGTCGGCCACATCGGCGGCGACGATTTCCTGGTGGTCATGCGCTCGGCCGATTATCGCCAACGGGTGCTCGCGGTGATCGAGCGCTTCGCGGCGGCGGTGGGCGGGTTCTATTCTCCCGAGCACATGGCTGCCGGATGTATCGTGGCGACGGACCGTGACGGGTGCCGACGACGCTTCCCCCTGCTCACGCTGTCGGTGGCCGCGCTCGATTCGCGAACGCCCGGCGTCAGCAGCGCCGACGCCGTGGCTCACTTGCTTGCCGACGTGAAGAAGGTCGCCAAGCGGCGGCCTGGTAACAGCTTCGTCCTACGCAGCGACGAGCGGTTGGCCGATCTTTCTCCGGCGGCGCGGTGCGCGCCCGTGCCGCCCGCAGAGCACCTGGGCCAGCCGACGGCCTACGCAGAAGTCATGGCTCTGACCAAAGCCAGTGCCCTTGCGCACGGGCCCGTGGCGGCGCGCCACCCGGGCGGCTGACGGATCCCGGCGCCGGTACGAAGGGGACTGCGGGCCGGGCGCCGCGCTCGCTGGTCGTTGCGCCTGCCCGCCACCCGCTCCGCGCCTCATCGGATCAGCGCGACGATCGCCAGCGCGATGGCGACGGCGAGCGCCGCCCAGGTCCAGCGCATCTGGCGATGCAGGAGCATCAGGGCCTGGGTGAGCTTGGCGTTCTGCTCGGCCATCTGTGCCACGAGCTCGGCCTGGCGGCGCTCGTTCTCCTCGAGCGCGGCGAGCCGCCCCGCGAAATCCGCAGGGGCAGGCAGCTCGGCGCCTTCGCCGGCAAGGGGCATGCGGCGGCTGCGGCGCATGAGTTCCCGCGAGACGTCGAGAATGGACGGGACGAGTTGCACGATCTGCAGCCAGGGAACGGACATGGGAAGACGACCGGTTGAGTTAGGATTCAGGGAATCAAATCAGGCGCGCGTGGCACGCGACCCGGGCAGCCGAGAATACAGACGATCGCGGCGCTTGGCAGCCGGAATTGCCGCCGGCAGGGCCGCGCGGCCCCCGGGACCGGTTCGGTCCGATGGCAGGTTGAGGGGGAGCGAGGCTTGTGCGGCGCCTGGAATTACCTATGCTGGCGTTAACCATTCTTGGCAGCTTGGCGGCGGACGTTGTGCCATGGTCAAAAGAGCTATGACCCAAAGCGCTTCACTTCTGATCGTCGATGACGATCGCGAGCTCGGCCAGATGCTGACCGAGTACTTGACGGACGAGGGGTTCCAGGTCTCGATCGTGCGCGACGGCGCCGAGGCCCTGCAGCGGCTGGCGGAGAACTCCTACGATCTGGTGATTCTCGACGTCATGCTGCCTTCGCTGAGCGGTTTCGAGGTCCTGCGCCGCCTGCGGCCGACGCTCTCGGTGCCGGTCATCATGCTCACGGCGCATGGCGCGGAGGTCGACCGGATCGTGGGGCTGGAGCTCGGGGCGGACGATTACCTGTCGAAGCCCTTCAATCCGCGGGAGCTGGTCGCGCGCGTGCGTGCGGTGCTGCGCCGGTTCACGGCGCGCGAGGGCGACGCCCCCAATCACCCGGTGACGGTCGGGCCGCTGCGCCTGGATCCGGCCACCTTCGACGTCACGTTGAACGGCCAGTCGGTGCGCCTGACGGGCACCGAGCTCAGGCTGCTGGAGGTGCTGATGCGCGCCGTCGGGCAGGTGCAGTCCCGCGAGTCGCTCACCGAGCGCGTGCTGGGCCGGCGCCTGACGCCCTACGACCGCAGCATCGATACCCATGTCAGCAATTTGCGGCGCAAGCTCGGCCTCGGCGAGAACGGGCTGCCCGAGATCCGCAGCATCCGCGGTGCCGGCTACGTCCTGATCGCGACGGGGGAATCGCGCGCGTGAGGACGCTGTTCCTGCGCATCTTCCTGTCATTCTGGGCGGCGATGGGCCTGATCCTCGCCGGTGCCGTGCTGGTGACCGCCACGGTCACCTGGTACCGCATGGGCAAGCTCGAGAACGTCGACGTCCGCGAGCTCACGCGGCAGGCGGCTGAGGAGTTCGAGCAGGGCGGGCTGGATGCAGTCCGCCGCTGGATCAACGAGTCCGAGCGTCTGCACGTCGGGCAGCGTATCTACGTCATCGACTCGGAGGGCAAGGAGGTCCTCGGCCGCTCCCTGCCGGATCTGTTTCGCAACTACGTCGGGCGTCTGGAGCGCGCCGGCCTGCTGAGCGATGCCGAGCAGGCGAAGCTGCGCGCCGAAGACCCGCTGCTCATCACGCCGCAGTTCGTCGATACCCAGGGCAACGTCTACACGGTTATGCTGTCGAACTCGGCGCGCGGCCAGCTCGCCGCGTTGGGCTACGTGGAGTCGAGCTTCCTGCTCATGGCGTTCGCGCTCGGGCTGGCGGTGAGCGGGCTGGTATGCTGGTGGCTGGCGCGCTACGTCAGCAAGCCCGTGGAGCGTCTGCAAGCGAGCGCGCGTTCGCTGGCGGCCGGCAATCTCGAGGCGCGCACCGGGGAGGACTTCTCGCGGCGGCGTGACGAGCTGGGCGTGCTGGCGCGCGATTTCGACACCATGGCCGACCATCTGCGGGCGCTGATCGCCTCCAAGGAGGAGCTGCTGCGCGACATGTCGCATGAGCTGCGCTCGCCGCTCGCCAGGATGCGCGTCGCGCTGGGCCTGGCGCGCCGACAGGGCAGTGACGTGACGCGTCAACTCGACCGCATCGAGCTCGAAGCCGAGCGTCTCGATACGCTGATCGGCCAGATGCTGCAGCTTTCGCATTTGCGCGCCGTCGAGCCCGCCCTGCCGCGGGAGCCCGTCGATCTCGGGGCGCTGCTCGGCGAGGTGGTGGAAGATGCGCGGCTGGAAGCGAGCGCGGCGGGCAAGAGCGTCGAGTGGACGCTGCGCACGAACGTGTGCGTGCATTGCGATTACGACTTGATGCGCAGTGCCATCGAGAACGTGCTGCGCAATGCGGTGCGCTTCACTCTCCCTGGGACGGCCGTCCACGTCACGCTCGATTACGAGTATGGCAGCGGGGTGGTCACCATCCGCGATTACGGCCCCGGCGTCTCGGAGGCCGATTTGGCGCGCATTTTCGAGCCCTTCTACCGGGTGGCCGCCTCACGCGATCGCGATTCCGGCGGCACCGGCCTCGGCCTGGCGATCACCGCGCGCATCCTGCGCATGTACGGCGGAAGCGTGAGCGCGCGCAACATGCAAGGGGGCGGCTTGCAGGTGGAGATTCGTCTGCCCGCCATCAAGTTCGACGCCATCACCGCAGCCTGAGAAGCGTCTGCCGGCCCCCTTGGTGAGCCACCGGGGCGCACCGGCGGCGACCCGCCACGCCGAATCGATGCGCCCGGTGACGCCGGGCATGGCCCGGCAGATCTTGCTCCCGATGTCGATGAACGTGAAGCAGCTCACGCGGCGCGCGCGGGGCTTGATCTACGCTGAGAGCTTGAGAAGGAAAGAGAGGGAGGAGGAGAAGGGGAGAAAGCACCT
>QGUO01000293.1 GCA_003242495.1 Pseudomonadota bacterium
CTGCAGGCACGACTCGGCGCAGAGGCGGTCTACGGCGTGCGGCCGGTGCCCGAGCATCGACCGGAGAAGGCCTGGAAGCGTGAGCGTGGCCTGTGCACACGCAAGCCGGCCGGCGCCCGGCGCGGCAGGGCAGGCTGCGAATTCGCCGCGGCGCCGGCAGCTCGCCGGCCTTTCTGGTTGTTGTCCGAGCCGCAGGCGCTGCACGGCGTCCGCGGTCGACCGTGCCATGAGGGCGAGCTGGAGATCGAGTCCGGGCCGGAGCGTCTCGAAAGCGGCTGGTGGGACGGTGCCGACGTGAGCCGTGACTATTACGTGGCGCGTACGCCTGCGGGGCTGCGGGTTTGGATTTATCGCGAGCGTGGCCGTGCCCGATGGTGGCTGCACGGCCTGTTCGGCTGAGTCAGTGAATGTACGCCGAGCTGCATTGCCTGACGAACTTCACCTTCCTGCGCGGCGCATCGCGCCCCGAGGAGCTCGTGGCGCGGGCCGTGGAGCTGGGTTACGAGGCGCTCGCCATCACCGATGAATGCTCCGTGGCCGGCGTGGTGCGCGCGCATACCGCCGCGCGCGAGACGCCCCTGAAGCTCATCATCGGCAGCGAGTTTCGTCTCGAGGACGGCCTGCGCTGCGTGGTGCTGGCCACCAACCGCCGCGGCTACGGACGGCTCTGCCGGCTCATCACGCGCGGCCGGCGTGCTGCCGACAAGGGCCGGTATCGTCTGACGCGCGCGGACTTCGTCGACACAGGCGAAGACTGCCTGGCGCTGTGGGTGCCCGGCCCGCGCCCCGACCCCGACGAGGCGCGCTGGGTGCGTGCTGCCTTTCCCGGGCGGGCCTGGATTGCCGTCGAGCTCTTCATGAACGGCTCGGAGCGACGCCGGCTGGCCGAGCTGACCGAGCTCGGCGCGCGCCTGGGCATGCCGCTGGTGGCGAGCGGGGACGTGCACATGCATGTCCCCGAGCGCCGGCCCTTGCAGGATACCTTGACCGCCATCCGCCTGGGCGTCACCGTGCACGAGGCGGGCTTGCGGCTGCACGCGAACGGCGAGCGGCACCTGCGGCCCATCGAGCGTCTGCGCAAGCTCTATCCGCCGGCCTTGCTCGAGGAGACGCGCGCGATCGCCGCGCGCTGCACGTTCTCCCTGACCGAGCTGCGCTACGAGTATCCGCGCGAGATTGCGCCGCCCGGCGAGACGCCGACCAGCTACCTGCGCCGGCTGACCGAGGAGGGCATGCGCGAGCGCTGGCCCGCAGGCGTCCCGGCGAAGCTGCGCGCGGGCATCGAGCGGGAGTTGCAGCTCATCGAGGAGTGCAAGTACGAGGCGTTCTTCCTGACCGTGTACGAGCTGGTGCGCTTCGCGCGCAGCCAGGGCATTCTGTGCCAGGGGCGCGGCTCGGCCGCCAACTCGGCCGTGTGCTATTGCCTGGGCATCACCTCGGTGAACCCCGAGACCGGCAATCTCCTGTTCGAGCGCTTCGTCTCCAAGGAGCGTGACGAGCCGCCGGACATCGACGTCGATTTCGAGCACGATCGTCGCGAGCTCGTCATCCAGCACATCTATGAGACCTACGGCCGCGACCGCGCGGCGCTCGCCGCGACCGTCATCACGTATTGCGCGCGCAGCGCCATCCGCGACGTGGGCAAGGCGCTCGGGCTCGATGCGCTGCAGGTGGACCGCCTGGCGCGCACCATGCAGTGGTGGGACGGCGGCACGCCGAATCCGGCACGCGTCCTGGAAGCCGGTTTCGATCCCGACAATCCGCTCATTCGCCGGCTGCTCGCGCTGGTCGATGAGCTGCGCGGCTTTCCGCGCCACCTGTCGCAGCACGTCGGCGGATTCGTGATTTCTCAGGGACCGCTCGCCGAGCTCGTGCCGATCGAGAACGCCGCCATGCCCGAGCGCACCGTCATCCAATGGGACAAGGACGACCTGGAGGACCTCGGACTGCTCAAGGTCGACGTGCTCGGCCTGGGGATGCTGTCGGCGCTGCGGCGCGCCTTCGACCTGATTCACGATTTCGATGGCCGCCGGCTCACGCTCGCCGACATCGAACAGGACGATCCCAAGGTGTATGACATGATCTGCCGCGCCGACACCATCGGCGTGTTCCAGATCGAATCGCGCGCGCAGATGTCCATGCTGCCGCGCCTGAAGCCGCGCACCTTCTATGACCTGGTGATCGAGGTGGCCATCGTGCGGCCCGGACCCATCCAGGGCGACATGGTGCATCCGTACCTGCGTCGCCGCGAAGGTCTCGAGCCGGTCGAGTATCCGAGCGAGGAGGTTCGCGAGGTGCTCGAGCGCACGCTCGGCGTGCCGATCTTCCAGGAACAGGTGATGCAGCTTGCCATGAAGGCCGCGGGCTTCAGTGCCGGCGAGGCCGATCAGCTGCGCCGTGCCATGGCGGCCTGGAAGCGCAAGGGTGGTCTGGAGATCTTCGAGCGCCGCCTGCTCGACGGCATGCGCGCACGGGGCTACGACGAGGCGTTCGCCCAGCGCATCTTCAAGCAGATCCGCGGCTTCGGCGAGTATGGTTTCCCGGAGAGTCACAGTACGAGCTTTGCGCAGCTCGCCTACGTGTCGGCCTGGCTGAAATGCCACGAGCCGGCGGCCTTCACGGCGGCGCTGCTCAACAGCCAGCCCATGGGGTTCTATGCGCCGGCGCAGCTCGTGCAGGATGCGCGGCGACATGGTGTGGAAGTGCGGACGGTCGACGTGCAGGTCAGCGACTGGGACTGCACGCTCGAGAAGGCCGCCGACGGGCGGCCCGCCCTGCGGCTGGGATTGCGGCTGGTGAAGGGGCTGTCCGAGGCGGCCGGGCGGCGCGTGGCGCAGGCGCGTGCGACCGGCGGACCGTTCCGCAGTGTGCAATCGCTGGCCGAACGGGCGGGACTCGATCGCCGTGCGCTCAATGCACTGGCGGCCGCCGGCGCGCTGGCCGAGGTGGCAGGCAATCGTCACCAGGCGGTCTGGGCGGTGACGGGCGTGCAGGAGGCGCCGCCGCTGTTCGCCGGCGAGGAGCTGACCGAAGCGCCGGCCTTGCTGCGCGCGCCGAGCGAAGCGCAGGACATCGTGGCGGACTATCGACACCTCGGGTTGACGCTCGGACGGCATCCCTTGGCGTTGTTGCGCGAGCGGCTGCAACGCGAACGGATCCTGTCGGCGGCCGAGCTGCGCGAGCTGCCCGGCGGTCTGTGGGTGAAGGCGGCGGGCCTGGTCGTCACCCGGCAACGCCCGGGGACCGCGAGCGGCGTCACCTTCGTGACCATCGAGGACGAGAGCGGCAGCGTGAACCTGATCGTGTGGCGCGATATCGCCGAGCGACAACGCAAGCCCTTATTGGCGGCGCGACTGTTGCAAGTGAACGGCGTTCTGCAGCGCCACGGTGAGGTCATGCATGTCGTGGCGCAGCGCCTGATCGACCGCAGCCGATTGATCGGCACGCTGACGGCGCGGGCGCGCAACTTTCATTGAGAATGCTTAGATGATCTAAGAAGCGTCTCCCGCCGACGCCAGGCGCGCGGCGGGAGCGGGCAGGCGAAGCGCATGCTCGCGAATGACCGCTTGCACGGTCCGCCCGCGAGCCTGGTCGCGGCTTACCGGCGGCGACGCTTCATGGCGCCGTCATCGTCCTCGATATCGTAATCGTCGAGATCCGACAGCAGCTCCGCCGTGTAGCGCTCTTCGCGATAGCGCTCGAGCCGCCGCCAAGCCGGCTCTGCGGGCTTGGCGCCGGATCGCTTGCGCTTGTCGATATCCTCGATGAGGTGATCGAGTTCCAGATCATCCCCATCGACGATGGCATCGTCCTCTTCTTCGTCGAACTCTTCCGACTCGGGTTTCTCGCTCATCGACGCCTCGAACCACCGATTTTCGGCCTTGAGACAGACAGTGAGTGATTGGAGCGGCGAGTATATAAAGGGAACTCGCCGGCGCTGCAATAGACTCTTTCACCGCTGTTGCGTCCCTGCCCCGGGGCGTCGTTCGAGGCGCGAAACACTCCGCCCGGATGCGCACGACCGGGACGGCGTGGCGCCGTCCCGGTCCTTCGCTCTGAGTCAAACCAGCTGGTTGAGCTGGAAGATGGGCATCAGCATGGCGAGCACGATGATCAGCACCAGCCCGCCCATGAACAGAATCATCAAGGGCCCGAGCAGGCCGACCACCGTGCCGAGGATGGCGTCCATTTCGCGCTCCTGGTTGGCTGCGGCGCGATCGAGCATGGTCTCGAGCTCGCCGCTGGTTTCGCCGCTCGAGATCAGGTGGATCATCATGGGCGGGAACAGCTTCGAGGCGCCCAGCGAACGGCCGATGGGCGCGCCCTCGCGCACGCGCGCGGCGGCCTCCTGTATTGCGTCGCGCATCGGCATGTTGGTGACGACCTCGCCGGAGATCCTGAGCGCTTCGAGCACGGGCACCGCGCTCGAGGTGAGGGTGGCGAACGTGCGGGCGAAACGCGCGGTGTTCGTCCCGCGGACCACCTTGCCGACCATGGGCAGGCGCAGCAGGAAACGATGGAAACGCCGCCGCGCCTGCGGGTCGCGCAGCCAGCGCAGGAACAGCACCACGCCGAAGACCGCGCCCACCAGGACGAGCAGGCCCCAGTCTCGGGCGAAATCCGACAGGGCGATCAGGGCCTGGGTGAGTGCCGGCAGCTCGACGTTGGAGGTTTCGAACTGCTCCACGATCTTCGGCACCACGACGGTCATCAGGATCGCCACGATCAACACGCACACCGTGAACAGCAGCAGCGGGTAGAGCATGGCGTTGATGGTCTTGCTGCGCAGCTGCTCGCGGCTTTCGGTGTAATCGGCGAGGCGCTCGAGCACCGTGTCGAGGTGTCCCGACTGTTCGCCAGCCGCCACGGTGGCGACATAGAGCTCGGGGAACACCGCCGGAAAATCCGACAGGCCGTCGGCGAGCGGATGGCCTTCCATCACCTTGGAGCGCACCCCGAGCATGACGCTCTTGATGCGCGGTCGCTCGGACTGCTCGGAGACGGCGAGCAGCGCCTCCTCGAGCGGCAGCCCGGAGCGCACCAGGGTGGCCAGCTGGCGTGTGGCCAGCGCGAGGTCGGCCGCGGACATGCCGCGGCGCAGCGTGAACCGGCGACGCTGCCGACGCCCCTCCTTGCGCTCGATCTCGCTGACGGAAACCGGCAACAGGCTCTGCTCGCGCAGGATCTGACGGACC
>QGUO01000294.1 GCA_003242495.1 Pseudomonadota bacterium
CGAGGAGCTGCGCGCGAGAACGCCGGCGGCGGACGTCGAGATACAGGTCGACCCCTCACACCTGCATCAGCTCATGTGGAACCTGTGCGAGAACGCGCTCAAGTACGGCCGCGACGCCGCCGGCAAGGCGGCGATCGAGATCCGCACGGGGCGCATCGCGATCACCGAGCGGCCCTTCCTGGAAGTGCTCGACCGTGGCCCGGGCATCGAGCAAGCGGATGCGGAGCGCATTTTCGAGCCCTTCTTCACCGCCGGCCAGGGCGGCACCGGGCTCGGTCTGTTCATCGCGCGCGAGCTCGCGCAATGCAACCGCGCGGTGCTCTCTTACGAGCCGCGGCCCGGCGGCGGCAGCATTTTCCGTCTGGTATTCGCCGATCCGCTGCGCTGGGAGGCCTGATCGCGGCGGCGCGGCGCGCGGCGCACGACTGGCGGGACCCGCGGGCGACCTGCGCACTGGAATCCGCCCGAGACGAGGCGCCCCGGCGTCCACGCACGCGGAGAAGCTCACAGTTTGCGCCGACCGGGTCGTCTATAATCGCGCGCCATGCCTGCTCCCCGCGCGCTCATCGTCGACGACGAACCGGATATTCGCGAGCTGCTCGGCATCACGCTCGAGCGCATGAATATCGACGTCGTCACCGCCAGCGATCTGGCCTCGGCCACGCGCGAACTGCGTGCCGGGTCGTTCGACCTGTGCCTGACGGACATGAAACTGCCCGATGGCGACGGGCTCGACGTCGTCGAGTGGATCCAGGCACACCGTCCGCACACGCCCGTCGCGGTGATCACCGCGCACGGCAACGTGGAAACCGCGGTACGGGCGCTCAAGCTGGGAGCGTTCGATTTCATTTCCAAGCCGCTCGACCTGAAAGCCCTGCGCAAGCTGATCTCCGCGACCCTCAAGCTCAGCGAAGGCGGCGCCGAGAACACCAGCCAGCTGCCGCAGGTGCGCCTGCTCGGCCGCTCGCCCGCCATGGAGCGGCTACGCGAGATGATCGACCGGGTCGCGCGCAGCCAAGCGCCGGTGCATATCTACGGCGAGTCCGGCACCGGCAAGGAGCTGGTGGCGCACCTCATTCACGATGCCGGCGCGCGCCGTGATGGGCCGTTCGTGCCGGTCAATTGCGGGGCAATCCCTTCCGAGCTCATGGAAAGCGAGCTGTTCGGCCACAAGAAGGGCAGCTTCACCGGCGCGGTGTCGGACAAGCAGGGTCTGATCCAGGCTGCCGAGGGCGGCACGCTGTTCCTCGACGAGATCGCCGATCTGCCGCTGCACATGCAAGTGAAGCTGCTGCGGGTCATCCAGGAAAAGTGCGTGCGTCCGGTGGGTGAATCGCGCGAGACGCCCGTGGACATCCGTGTCCTGTCGGCCACCCACAAGAACCTCGCCGCGCTGGTCGCCGAAGGCAAGTTCCGCGAGGATTTGTTCTATCGGGTGAACGTCATCGAGATCCGCGTGCCGCCGCTGCGCGAGCGGCTCGACGACATCCCCGACCTGGTCGCGGCAGCGATGAAGAGACTCGGTCGGCAGATCGGCAACCGCGCGCTGCGCGTCACCCCGGAGGCCATGGCGGCACTGTCCGCCTATCACTTCCCCGGAAACGTCCGCGAGCTGGAGAATGTGCTGGAGCGCGCCGCCACCCTGTGCACGGGCGGCGTGATCGACGTGGGCGATCTCCAGCTGCGACCCAAGGTGGCCGCGACCGAGCTGCCGATCCCGGGCTCCGTGGCGCCCGGTGAGCGCCTCGGCGACGCGCTCGAGGACATCGAGCGCGATGCCATCGTGCGCGCCCTCGAACAGACGCGCTACAACAAGACCAAGGCGGCGCAGCTGCTCGGCATGAGCTTCCGCTCCCTGCGCTATCGCATCAAGAAACTCGGCATCGAGTAGCGCCCCGGGCGGGCGCCTGCTGATCGTTCATGCAGGCCGCCCCAAGAAAAGGCGTCCCCGGGCACGGCCGGGACCGCACCCTGCCATCCCGGCCCGGCAACACGGACGTTCGTCGATGTACGCCGCGCGACAGCGGTTCCGACTAGCGCTCGACGAAGGCGCGCTCGATGACGTAGTCGCCCGGCTCGCCGATGTGCGGCGAGATTTCGAAGCCGCGCGCATCGAGCAGTGCGGCCGTGTCCTTGAGCATCGTGGGGCTGCCACAGATCATCGCGCGGTCGACGGCCGGATCGAGATCGGGCTCGTCGAGGTCGGCGCACAGCCGGCCGCTTTCCAGCAGGTCGGTCAACCGTCCGCGATTCCGGAACGGCTCGCGCGTCACGGTCGGATAATAGGTGAGCTGCTTGCCCGCGTACTCGCCGAGGTACGGGTCCTCGGGCAGCGTGCGCGAGAGGTACTCGGAATACGCCAGATCGCTCACCGTGCGCACGCCGTGCACCAGGATGATGCGCTCGAAGCGCTCATACATCTCCGGATCCTTCACCAGGCTCATGAACGGCGCGAGGCCCGTGCCCGTGCTGAGCAGGAACAGGCGCCGGCCGGGACGCAGGTCGCGCAGCACCAGCGTGCCGGTGGGCTTGCGGCTCACGAACACTTCTTCGCCTTCGCGCAGGTGCTGCAGGCGCGAAGTAAGCGGCCCGTCGGGCACCTTGATGCTGAAGAACTCCAGATGCTCCTCGTAGTTGGCGCTCGCGATGCTGTAGGCGCGCAACAGCGGGCGCCCGTCCACTTCGAGTCCAAGCATCACGAACTGGCCGTTCTCGAAACGCAACGCGGGGTCGCGCGTCGTCGTGAAGCTGAACAGGGACTCGTTCCAGTGGTGAACGCGCAGCACGCGTTCCGTACCCAGTGCGGCCATTCGATCTCCCGACTCTCGTTACTCAAATCGATCCGGACGACGCAGCGCCGGGCGCCGACGGGATCCGACGCGCCGCCCGCCGCCGGGGGGGCGGCAGACGACATCGCGATCCCGATCTCGATCCCGTGGGGGGCTGGCGAGCAGCTCGGCGGCCCACAAGGTGGCCCGGCGAGCGGCCGGCTGGCGCGACCGGCGGCTTGCGCCGCGTTCGCGGTTCAACGGACGCTGCGATCAGGGGCGCCGCGGCCGCGACCGCTGCGCCGGCTGTGCATGATAATGGCTTCGCGTCTCACAACTCAGACCGACAAAGAATGTGGTCTGAAGTTTTGGGCATTTCAAGGCCCTGCCGGCACTTTCGCCCCGTGTTTGCCGGGTGTTTGCCGGACGGGCGCCGCGGCACCATGCCGCGGGTCCGGCCCGCAGGCCGGCCCCGCGAGCCCGAGGGTCTTCGGTCAGGCGGCGTCGTGCGTCCTGAACCACGCCAGCATGCGCCGCCAACCGTCCTGAGCGTCCTCCTTGCTGTAGCTCGGCCGGTAGTCGGCGTGAAAACCGTGCTGGGCATCGGGGTAGACGATGATGTCCGCGGGCACGTTGGCGCCCTTCAAGGCCGCGCGCATTTTCTCGACGGTATCGAGCGGGATGCCGTCGTCCTTGCCTGCATACAGCCCGAGCACGGGCGCCTTGATTTCGGCGGCGACGTCGACCGGGTGCCGCGGCGTGTTGTCGGTCACGTTGCCGACCAGGCGGCCGTACCAGGCAACCCCGGCCTTGAGCTGGGGATTGTGGGCGGCGTACAGCCATACGATGCGCCCGCCCCAACAAAAGCCGGTGATACCCAGGCGCGCCGGCTCGCCGAGCCCGGAACTGCCTGCCCAGGCCACGGCGGCATCGAGGTCGGACATGACCTGCGCGTCCGGCACCTTGGCGACCACGGCGAAAATCTCCTCGCGGTCGGTGAGCTTCGAGACATCGCCCTGCCGGGCGTAAAGCTCGGGGGCGATGGCCAGATACCCCTCCTTCGCCAGGCGCCGGCAAATATCCTTGATGTGCTCGTGCACCCCGAAGATTTCCTGGACCACCAGGATCACCGGGAACGGCCCACCCTTGGCGGGCGCTGCGCGATAGGCCGGAATCTCCCCGTCGGCCACGGGAATTTGCACTTCTCCGGCCAGCAGCCCCTCGTCCGACGTGGTGATCGTCTGCGCCGAGACCGGCATCACGGCCATCGCGAAACCGGCGCCCAGGGAAGTCACCAGGATGTCCCGGCGCGTCAGCTCGCCTCGGGGCGAGACGGATTTGATTTCGGCGTGCATCGGATCGAGCATGCTGCGATCTCCTTGAACGGAACGGGGGGCCGCGACGGGCGGACCCGGGAAAGTGTACCTGTCCGCGGCGGCGATGGAATCCGCGCCCCGCGCGGCAGGGCCGCGCGACCGCCCGGCGTCACACCAGCACGCGCTCGATGCCGCCGTTGTTGGCCGCGCGCACGTAGTTCTCCAGCCACTGCTCGCCGAGCACGTGGCGCGCGATCTCCACCACGATGTAGTCGGCTTCGACGTGCGCATCGTCGCCGTAGCGGCTCAGGCCCTGCAGGCAGGAGGGGCACGAGGTGAGAACTTTCACCGGCCCCTCGTGTCCGGCGGCGCGCAAACGCGCCGCACCCGCGCGCATCTCCTGCTCCTTGCGAAAGCGCACCTGCGTGGCGATGTCCGGCCGCGTGACCGCGAACGTGCCCGACTCGCCGCAGCAACGATCGTTCTTCGCGATGCTGCCGTTCACCCCGGCGTTCATCAGCGTGTTGACCACCTCGAGAGGCTCGCGGCCCTTGATGGGTGAATGGCACGGGTCGTGATACATGTAACGTACGCCGGTCACGCCCGAAAGCTGCACCCCGCGCTCGAGGAGGTACTCGTGGATGTCCACGATGCGGCAGCCGGGGAAGATCGCCTCGAAATCATAGTCCTGAAGCTGGTCGTAGCAGGTGCCGCAGCTCACCACCACCGTCTTGATGTCGAGGTAGTTGAGCGTGTTCGCCACGCGGTGGAACAGCACCCGGTTCTCGGTGATGATCTTGTCCGCCTTGTCGAACTGACCGCTGCCACGCTGCGGGTAACCACAGCACAGGTAGCCCGGCGGCAGCACCGTCTGCACGCCCACCTCCCAGAGCATCGCCTGAGTCGCGAGGCCGACCTGCGAGAACAGCCGCTCCGAGCCGCAGCCCGGGAAATAGAACACGGCCTCGGAATCGCTGCTGGTACGTGCCGGGTCGCGGATGATGGGCACGTATTGCCGGTCCTCGATGTCGAGCAACGCGCGTGCCGTCCTCTTCGGCAGCCCGCCGGGCATTTTCTTGTTCACGAAATGCACCACCTGTTCCCTGACAG
>QGUO01000295.1 GCA_003242495.1 Pseudomonadota bacterium
GTGCCGGGCAGGCGCAGGCCGGCGCGACGCCTGCGCCGGGGTCATCCCCGGGCGCGACCGGCAGCGGCTGGGCCGTTCAGCTCGGCAGTTTCGCCAGCCGTGAGACGGCCGAACGCATGGTGGCCGACCTGCAAGCCCGCCGGCACCGCTCTTTTGTGATGCCCGTCAAGTCGGGCGGGCGGACTCTCTATAGAGTACGGATCGGACCGATGTCCGAGCGGGCGGCCGCGGAGGCGGAATTGCGCAAGGTGCGCAGCTTCGCGCCCAATGCGGCGATCGTGGCGCACCCATAAGCGTCGCTGCTAGAATCCGCGCGCTTGGCGACCGGTCCGCGCCTCGAGAACGGCGCGCTTCGGGGAATCACCGGGCACGCGCTTCGCTGGCGTCGGCCTCGCGAGAGGGCGGCGCGTCGGGTGGTGGCTCGTTCCTCGATGAGTGGGAAGCCGATGCGATCGACGCTTCCCTGGGTAAACCTGATCAAGTGCAACTCGATTACTGCGGCAGCTCATCCAACCGTCGTCTTGCGATTCGTGGCGTCCTGCTATGTCAGCAGCCTGCGGGCCATGTCGGTGCCTTCCTAGGTCGGTTGTCGCGGGGCCCTTCCTGCTCATATGAATGCTGTCGATTACCTGGTTCTCGGCGTGCTGCTCGCCTCGGTATTGATCGGGCTCTACCGGGGGTTCATGCGCGAGTCCATCGCGCTCATTGCCTGGCTCGGAGGATTGTGGCTGGCCTGGCGCTATGCGCCGGTGCTCGAGCCGCATTTCGGCGGCATGCTGGCCGAGCCGCCCGCGAGCACCTGGGCGGCGCGTGCCGTCATCGTGCTCGGGGTGTTGCTCACGGGCTGGCTGCTGGCCGCCCTGGTGGATTACTTCCTGCGGCATTCGACGTTGAGCATCACGGTCGATCGCGCGCTCGGCATGACCTTCGGGGCCTTGCGAGGCGCCGTGGTCGTCGCCATTTTCGTGCTGCTGGGTCGCGCCGTGGCGCTCGACCAGGTCGAGTGGTGGCGCGAATCGAGCCTGCTGCCCTACGTGGGCGAGCTCGCGGGCTGGATCGAGAGCTTTGCGGAGACCGGCATCCAGATTCTGGAAGCCCAGGCGCGCTAGACGCGGGATGGCCGAATCGTCGAGCCGAGTGCAGTGCGGACGCGTCCGCGGCCGTCTGCGAGTTTGAACGCGGGTTGAACGATGGGCCACCCCGCAGCCTCTAATCGCCCAGAGGGCCAGTTTTCATGTGCGGAATCGTCGGAATCGTCGGGCATGCGCCGGTCAACCAGCAAATCTACGATGCCCTGATCGTGCTGCAGCACCGCGGACAGGATGCCGCGGGCATCATGACCTGTCATGAAGGTCAGCTCTTTCTGCGCAAGAACACCGGTCTGGTGCGCGATGTGTTCCAGCAACGCCACATGCTCGCCCTCAAGGGCAACATGGGCGTCGGCCATGTCCGCTATCCCACCGCAGGCTGCGACAGCTCGTCGGAGGCGCAGCCGTTCTTCGTGAATTCACCCTACGGCATCTGCCTCGGCCACAACGGCAACCTGACCAATGCCGCGGAGCTCGCCGAGGTGCTGATCCGTGAGGACCGCCGGCACCTGAACACCGAGTCGGATTCGGAGGTGCTGCTCAACGTGCTGGCGAGCGAGCTGTCGCGCGCCGGCAAGCCACGCGCGTCGGCGACCGACATCTTTACCGCCGTCACGCAGGTGTACCGTCGCTGCCGCGGCGGCTTCGCCGTGGTGGCCATGATCGTGGGTCATGGCCTGTTGGGCTTTCGCGATCCGCATGGCATCCGGCCGCTGGTGATCGGCCGGCGCGAGTCGCCGCATGGACCCGAGTACATGCTCGCTTCGGAAAGCGTGGCGCTCGACATGCTGGGCTTCACGCTGGTGCGCGACGTGGCGCCGGGCGAAGCGGTGTTCATCGACGAGCAGGGGCGCATGTATTCGCACCAGTGTGCGCCCTCCACGCGCCACACCCCGTGCATCTTCGAGTACGTCTATTTCGCCCGCCCGGACTCGATCATCGACAACATCTCGGTCCACAAGGCGCGTCTGCGCATGGGCGATCTGCTCGCCGAGAAGATCCGCCGCACCTGGCCCGATCATGACCTCGACGTGGTCATCCCCATCCCCGATACCAGCCGCTCCGCGGCCGTGCAGGTCGCGCAGCACCTGGGTATCAAGTACCGCGAGGGGTTCGTCAAGAACCGCTACATCGGCCGTACGTTCATCATGCCCGGACAGGAGCAGCGTGCGCGCTCGGTGCGCTCCAAGCTCAACGCCATCGACCTGGAGTTCCGTGGCAAGAACGTCCTGTTGATCGACGATTCCATCGTGCGCGGCACGACCTCGGCGCAGATCATCGATCTGGCCCGCGAGGCGGGCGCGCATCGCGTGTACTTCGCCTCGGCGGCGCCTCCGGTGCGTTTCCCCAACGTGTACGGCATCGACATGCCGGCCGCCTCCGAGTTGGTGGCGGCCGGTCGCACGGAGGAGGAGGTGGCGCGCCTGATCGGCGCCGATCGGCTCATTTACCAGGACATCGACGACCTGGTGCAGGCCTGCCTGCACCACGACGCCCTGGTGACGGAGTTCGATACCTCCTGTTTCACGGGCGAGTACGTCACCGGCGACGTCACGGCCGACTACCTGGCGCGGCTGCAGGAGGCGCGCTCCGACATGGCGCGCGCGCGTCGTCGCCAGCTGCACAAGGGCTCGTTGAAGGCGATCCGCGCAGTGTGAGCGTGCGCCTGAAAGGATGAGCGCGGCGGATACATCGCGGCCGCGGCTGATGCTCATCACGGATCAGGGCGAGCTCGGTCGCGCGCTCGAGCACCACATCAGTATCGTCTGGCCCGACGCCGAGTGCCGGGTGCACTCGCCGTTGCGCGCAGGCCGCCTGCCTTCGGCGTTCAGCGCCATCGGCTACGATGCCGTGGTGCTCGATGATCGCTGCGATGCGGGGCGCGGCGAGCTCTGGTTGGCCAACCTGTTGCACCGTCCGGATTTCCCGCCCGTGCTGTATCTGGGGCCGGCAGACGCCGAGCTCGCACGGCGCGTCCTGGAGCAGGGCGCGATCGATTGCCTGGTGCGCGAGCGCATCGATCACCGGCGTTTCGCGGCCGTGCTGCGCGATGCCGTGCAGCGCCGGCGCCAGGAGCTCGCGCTGCTGCGTACCCAGGCGCGCGCCGAGGAGCTGGCGCGCTTCGGGAACGTGACCATCCTTGGCCATCGTTGCATCCGCCGGCTGGCGAGCGGCGGCACCTCGCAGGTGTATCTCGCCGAGAGTGAGCGGGCCGGCGAGCTGGTGGTGCTCAAGGTGCTGCGCGAGACGGGCGACCAGGACGGCGATCAGGAACGCAGTCAGGCGCTGTGGGCGCGTTTTCTGCAGGAATACGAGCTCATTTCCGGCATCCGTCATCCGAACGTGGTGCGCATCCACGACCTTGGCATCGCCGACGACCATGCGTATCTCGCCATGGAGTACTTTGCGCGTGGCGATCTGCGCACGCGCCTGGCCCGCCGCCTCGAGCCCGCGCAGGCGCTGCATTATCTCGAGCAGATGGCCAGCGCCCTCGAAGCGGTGCACGGCGTCGGGGTGCTGCATCGGGACCTCAAGCCCGGCAATGTCATGCTGCGCAACGACGATTCACTCGCGCTCATCGACTTCGGGCTGGCCAAGCGGACCGATCTCACCATCGAGATGACCGGCGCAGGCGAGATTTTCGGCACGCCCTATTACATGAGCCCGGAACAGGGGCATGGCAAGCCGCTCGATGCGCGCAGCGATCTTTACAGCCTGGGCATCGTGTTCTTCGAGATGCTCACGGGGCGCAAGCCGTACCAGGCGGCCACGCCCATGAACGTCATCTACCTGCACGCGAATGCGCCGTTGCCGGTGCTGCAGGACGAGCTGGCGGTGTATCAGCCGCTGCTCGACCGGCTCATCGCCAAGGAGCCCGAGGCGCGTTTCGGGTCGGCGACGGAGTTGCTCGACGCGATCGCGGCGCTGCGCGCGCGGCACGGCGCTGCGTGAGGCGCTCGCTCGGGGATGACGCGCCGGGCGCCTTGCGCGAGAATGCGGCGCCATGTCACAGCAGCCTGAATTTCCCCTGTTGCGTGCCGCGACGCCCGAGCGCTGGTTCGAAGCGGCGGGCGAACGCTGGCGCGAGCTGCTCGTCGACCATGCTAATTGCGAGAAAAAGGCCGCCTCAACGGCGCTCAGCATGATGTTCGCGTACGCCGAGGATACGGCGCTCGCGGAACGGCTCTCACGACTGGCGCGCGAGGAGCTGCGTCATTTCGAGCAAGTGCAGAAATACATGCGCGAGCTCGAGGTGCCGTTCATGCGGCTGGCGCCGGCGCGTTACGCCGAGGGCCTGCGCCGCGCCGTGCGCACGCGCGAGCCGCGGCGGCGGCTCGACCTGTTGTTGTGCGGGGCGCTGATCGAAGCGCGCTCTTGCGAGCGTTTCGTGGGCCTGGTGCCCAGGCTGCCGTCGCCCCTGGCGCAGTTCTATGCGGGACTGGCGCGCTCGGAGGCGCGGCACTATGCCTTGTACCTGCGTCTGGCCGCCGAGCGCGCCGGGGACGAGGACTGGCAACGTCGCCTCGCGGCGCTCGCCGAGGTCGAGGCGGAGCTCGCGACGGCGCCCGATCCGCAATTCAGGTTCCACTCCGGGGAGCCGACAACTCGTACGTTCCGGACGGCTGCCACCTGAGCACACTGCCTTGCTCGTACCAGTCGCCTAGCACGATGCGCTCGGCCGGCAGCCCGCCGATCTGCAGGTGATGAACCGCCGGGCGGTGGGTGTGGCCATGGATCAGGCAATCCACCTCGTAGCGGCGCATGACGCGCACCACCTCGTCGAGGTTGACATCCATGATCTCGGGGGCGGTCTTGTCCATGGCGTCGATGTGCGCCTTGCTGCCGGCGCGCATGCGCTCGGCCAGCCGGCGACGTCGCTCCAGGGGCAGGCTGCGCAGGGCGAGCCGCACGAAGGGATTGCGCACGATGCGTCGCAGGCGCTGATAGGCGTGATCGTCGATGCACAGGGCATCGCCGTGCATCAGCAGCGTCCGCCGGCCGTACAGGTCCACCACCGTGCCGTCCGCGATGAGTCGCGCGCCGGTCTCGGCGCAAAAGCGCTTGCCGAGCAGGAAGTCGCGGTTGCCGTGCATCACGTAACAGGC
>QGUO01000296.1 GCA_003242495.1 Pseudomonadota bacterium
CTACAGGGCCTCGGCGTGCACGGCACCTGGGTGCCCGCCGAGGCCCTGTAGGCTGCGATGATGCAAGGGCCCGCCTCGAGGCCCTCGCGAACGAGAACCGGAAGTTCGTGGTGCGAAGATCCTGCAAAGGACCCGCCACGAACCATCCGGTCACGCGACACAAGACACACAAGACACGATAAGAATCCCCCTCCCCTGAACGTTGTCTCGAGCGCAGCGGACGCGCTCACTTTTCTGCAACCGCTCTCGAACCCGCCCCCACGACGAACCCCTCGCGGGGTGCCGGTTCTCGATCTGTCCATCTGCCCGATGAGCGCTGCGCGAGCGCGCGGCTTCCGATCGATGTCACGCCTGCCGATCGAGCGAGGACGTCGGCGACCACCCGGCGAAGGGTCGACGAAGTGGCTCGGCCGCAGCCCTCGTTGCTCTCCCCCGGCGACCGTGCCATCTTTGACCCCATGCGTTCCGCACAGACAACCGGCACCGTGCTCATGGTCCGGCCGACTGCCTTTCACGGCAATCCGCAAACGGCCGCCACCAACCTCCTGCAGCAACCTGCGGCGTTGCCGCACGACGAGTTGCTCGCCACGGCGCAGCGCGAGTTCGACGGGGCCGTCGCGGCGCTGAGCCGCGCGGGCATCGACGTCCTGGTGCTGGAACCGCCCTCGGGCCCGCCCGAGGGGCCGTCCCTGCCGGATGCGCTGTTCCCCAACAACTGGTTTTCCACCCACGCCGACGGCACGCTCGTGCTCTACCCGATGCTGGCCGAGAACCGGCGGCTCGAGCGTCGCCCGGACCTGGCCCGGCTGCTCACGGAGCGCTTCGGCTTGCAGGTTGCACGGACCATCGATCTCAGCGACCTGGAGCGCGCCGGCCAGTTCGTGGAAGGCACCGGCAGCCTGGTGCTGGACCGCACCGAGGGAATCGCTTACGCGGGGCTTTCGCCACGCTCCACCGCGCCGGCGATCCACGCGGCCTGTGAAGCCCTCGGCATGGAGGCGTGCTCGTTCGTCGCCACGCACGCCTCCGGCGCGCCGATCTATCACACCAACGTCATGATGTCGGTGGGCTCGCAGGTGGCGATCGTCTGTCTGGAAACCATCCGCGATGCTGACCAGCGCGCCATCGTCATCGATCGCCTGCAGGCCACCGGCAAGGCCCTGGTGGTCATCGACGAGGCGCAAATGCACGCGTTCTGCGGCAACGTGCTGGAGCTCGCCTCAACGGCAGGGCCGCTGCTCGCCGTGTCGGTCCGCGCCTGGCGGGCCTTCGACGCCGAGCAGCGCCGCACGCTCGAGCAGCACCTGTCCATCTGCCCGATCGCGGTGGATACGATCGAGCAGGTGGGCGGCGGCGGCATTCGCTGCATGCTCGCCGAAATTCATCTACCGACAAAGTAGGCGAGCAGCCGACGCATTCGCGCCAGGCTTGGCGCAGGTTGCTGTATACCGGCGGCGGCGCGAGACTTGCGCTCCTCGGAACCGCCGCCATTCAGGTGTGTATGAACGCCGCCACGCTTCCCGGCCCGTCCGATGAATGCGCGCTGCTGCGCGAGCGCATCCGCGCCGCCACGTACGCCGACGAGGCACAGATCGTCAGGGAATTGTTACGCACCGTGCGTCTGTCCGCCGCACAGCGCACACGCATCGTCGAGCGGGCGCAGGCGTACGTGCGCCACGCGCGTGGGTGCAAGGCGCAGCGCAACGTGCTCGATCTGTTCCTCGAGGAGTTCGGACTGTCGAACAAGGAAGGCATTGCGTTGCTGTGCCTGGCCGAGGCACTGCTGCGCGTTCCCGATGCCCCCACGGCGGACGACCTGATCGCCGAGAAGCTGCAGATGGGCCGCTGGGATGAGCATCGCGGCCAATCCGATTCCGGATTCGTGAACGCCGCCACGCGCGCGCTGTCGTTCACCGCCGGCATCGTGCGCACCGACGACGAGGATCGACCGGAAAGCTGGTTCAAGAGCCTGGTCGGCCGCCTGGGCGAGCCGGTGGTGCGTGCCGCAGCGCGCTCGGCCATGCGCATCATGGGTGGCCAATTCGTCGCCGGGCGCACCATCGACGAGGCACTCGGTCAACTCGGCGAACCGCTCGCCTCCTTCGATATGCTGGGCGAGGGCGCGCGCACCGCGCCGGACGCCGCCCGTCACCTGCAAGCCTACATGCTCGCGATCGAGCGCACGGCACGCGCCACCCGCGGCGGGGTGCTGCGCGGACACGGCGTCTCCATCAAGCTCTCGGCGCTGCATCCGCGCTACGAGTTCTCCCAGCGCGAACGGGTGTTGCAGGAATTGCTGCCCGACGTGCGCACGCTCGCCATGGCGGCGCGCGAAGGCAACATCCACATGACCATCGATGCGGAGGAAGCCGCCCGGCTCGACCTGTCGCTGGACATCTTCGAGAGCCTGGCGCGTGATCCGGCGCTTGCGGACTGGCAGGGACTGGGGCTCGCACTGCAGTGCTACTCGAAGCGCGCCCTGCCGCTCATCGACTGGCTGATCGCGCTCGGGCGGGAGACCAACCGGCGGTTTCTGGTGCGCTTGGTGAAAGGCGCCTACTGGGACAGCGAGATCAAGCGCGCCCAGGAGATCGGCGCGCCCGGATATCCGGTGTTCACCCGCAAGGTCACGACCGATCTGTCCTACCTGGCCTGTGCGCAGCGCGCCCTGGCCCACCCCGAGCAGATCTACCCCCAGTTCGCCACCCATAATGCGCACACCGTGGCCGCCATCCTCGAGATGGCCGGCACGGCGCAGGATCGCGGACACGGTTTCGAGTTCCAGCGGCTGCACGGCATGGGCGAGCTGCTGTACGCCTCGATACGCGAGATCGAGCGCGACTTCCCGCCCCTGCGCGTCTATGCGCCGGTGGGCACCCACAAAGACCTGCTCGCCTATCTGGTGCGCCGGCTGCTCGAGAACGGCGCCAACACGTCCTTCGTCAATCGCTTCATGGACGAGGACATGCCGGTGGACCGGCTGGTACGCGACCCCGTGGCCACGGTCGAGGCCCTCGAGACCATCCCGCATCCGCGCATTCCGCTACCCATCGACCTGTACGGCGCCGAACGACGCAATTCGCGCGGCATCGATCTCAACCATCCTCACGAGGTGGCCAGGCTGCTCGGTGCGCTCGATGAGCTGCGTGGCACGACCTGGTATGCCGCACCCACCCGGGTCGCGGCGGCGGACGCGGCCGGGCGCCCGACGTCCGACACACCTGGCCAACCGGTGCGCAACCCGGCCGATCGCGCCGACATCGTCGGCTATGTGCGCGACGCGACGCTCGCGGATGTCACGGTCGCGGTGGCCGCGGCCTGCGCGGCACAGCCGTCCTGGGATGCACGCGGCGGGACCGAGCGCGCGGCCATTCTCGAGCACATTGCCGACGGGCTCGAGCGCGAGCGCGACCGCTTCCTGTCACTGCTGGTGCGCGAGGCAGGCAAGACGCTCGGCGATGCCGTGGCCGAAGTCCGCGAGGCCGAGGATTTCTGCAGGTTCTACGCGGCGCAGGCGCGCCGCGAGTTCACCGGCGCCCGGCGCCTGCCGGGCCCCACGGGCGAGGACAACCTGTATTCGCTGCACGGCCGTGGCGTGTTCGTGTGCATCAGTCCATGGAACTTCCCGCTGGCGATTTTCACCGGGCAGATCACCGCGGCGCTGGCCGCCGGCAATGCGGTGCTGGCCAAGCCGGCCGAGCAGACCCCGCTGATCGCGGCCGCCGCGATCGATCTCATGCATCGCTGCGGCGTGCCCGAGGACGTGCTGGCGCTCCTTCCGGGCCCGGGCGAGCGGGTCGGCGCGGCGCTGGTGGCCGACGAGCGCATCGCCGGGGTGGTCATGACCGGCGCCACGGCAACGGCCAAGATCATCGCCCGCGCGCTGGCAGGGCGCCGCGGCCCCATCGTGCCGCTGATCGCCGAAACCGGCGGGCAGAACGCCATGTTCGTCGACTCCACCGCGCTGCCGGAGCAGGTGGTCGACGACGTGATCCGCTCGGCCTTCCATTCGGCGGGCCAGCGCTGTTCGGCCCTGCGCGTGCTGTTCGTACAGGAGGAAGTCGCCGACCAGGTCATCGAGATGATCCGCGGCGCCATGGACCAGCTCGCGCTCGGCGACCCCGCCGAGCTCGCCACCGACATTGGCCCGGTCATCGACGAGGAGGCACGGCGCAACCTGCTGGCTCACATCGAGGCGCTGCGCGCCGAGGGGCGGCTGCTGCACGCCGTCGAGCCCGGTGCACACACCGCCCGAGGCACCTTCGTGGCGCCCCACATGTTCGTGATCGACGGCGTGGAGACTTTGACGGCCGAGCATTTCGGGCCCATCCTGCACGTCGTACGTTACCGTTCGCAGGACCTCGACAAGCACCTGGCCGCGCTGCGCGCCCTGGAGTTCGGTCTGACATTGGGCATCCACTCGCGAATCGAGGGTGCGGCCGAGCGCATCTTCGACGCCTCGCTCGCCGGCAACGTCTACGTGAACCGCAACATGATCGGTGCGGTCGTCGGCGTGCAGCCCTTCGGCGGTTACGGATTGTCGGGCACCGGGCCCAAGGCGGGCGGCCCGCTCTACCTGCATCGTTTCGCGGTCGAGCGCGTGCTGACCGTCAACACCGCGGCGACTGGCGGCAACGCCAGCCTGCTCAGCCTGGAAGACGAGGTGTAGCGGCTCGCAACCGTCGGCCCGACTTGCAGCAGGTGCGCGGGCGACGCCGGGAGCGGCGTGACCGGTGCCGCCCAGGCGAGGAGACCACGGGAAAACCGGCGCAGACAGCGGAGCCGAACATGACGTCTTTCCTTCACTCCTTGACCGCGCGGGTACGCGGCGCATCGCGCGTCGGCGTGCTGTCTCCCTGGCAACGGCTGATGGCCTGGAGCGTGGCCTTGCTGGGACTGGCGACGCCCGGGCCCGGCGTTGCCGCCAGCGACGAGGCGCGCGCCCGCGAGCGCATGGTGCGCCAGCAGATCGCCGCGCGCGGCATCCGCGACGAACGCGTGCTCGCCGCCATGCGCGAGATCCCGCGTCACCGCTTCGTCCCCGAAAGCCAGCGCGCCGCCGCGTATGGCGACCATCCCCTGCCCATCGGCGAGGGGCAGACGATCTCGCAACCCTACATCGTTGCGCTGATGACCGAGCTGGTCGCCCCGACCGCCTCGGATCGTGCGCTGGAGGCCGGC
>QGUO01000297.1 GCA_003242495.1 Pseudomonadota bacterium
CATGATGGCGGAAATGAACGTCGTGCCCTATATCGACGTGATGCTGGTGCTGCTCATCATCTTCATGGTGACCGCGCCGCTGCTGACCCAGGGCATCGAGGTCGAGCTGCCCAAGGCCGGCGCCGAGCCGCTGCCGGAGGAGCTGCTGCGCGAACACAACCCGCTGGTCCTGAGCGTCGATCAGGCAGGGCAGTTCTATCTGAACATCGGCGAGGACGAGGCCTCCGCGCTCGAGGAACAGACCGTCGTCGAACGGGTCGCCGCGGTCCTGCGCCGCGAGCCGCAGACCCCGGTGCTCGTCAAGGCCGACACGAACGTTCCTTACGGACGCGTGGTCGCCGGCATGGTGCTGCTGCAGGAGGCGGGCGCGGAGAAGGTGGGCTTCATGACCGATCCCGCCGATGCCGAAGCATTGCAGCGACGCTCGCGGCGCTAGCCGGCAGGCGGGGCCCTGCTGAAGGACGCGAACGCCGGCATGAGTCAGTTCCTGCGCGAAAACGCTCGCTATCTGCTCGGGGCATTGCTGCTGCATGTCCTGTTCGCGGGCATTTTCTCGCTGACCGCGATCACCATGGCCCCGGAGCGCGCGCAGCCGCAGCTCGCCATTCAGGCGGTGGTGGTCGATCCCTCGCAGGTCGATGCGGCCGCACGCGAGCGCGCCGAGGCCCGCCGGCGCGCCGAGGCGCAGCAGCGCCGCGCGCAAGAGGCGCAACAAGAGGCGCAGCAACAGGCGCAGCAACAGGCGCAGCGCCGGCGGGAGCAGGAGGAGGCCGCGCGGCGTGAAGCCGAGCGGCGCGCCGAGCAGGAGCGCCAGGCCCTGGTGCGCCTGCAGGAGGAAGCCGAGAAACGCCGCCTCGAGGAGGAGCGCGTCGCCCGCGAGCGCCGCGAAGCCGAAGCACGCGCCGCCGCCGAGCGCCAGCGCCAGGCCGAGGAAGAACGCAAGCGCCAGGCCGAGGAGGAGCGCAAGCGCAAGGCCGAGGAGGAGCGCAAGCGCAAGGCCGAGGAGGAGCGCAAGCGCAAGGCCGAGGAGGAACGCAAGCGGCTCGAGGAGATCCAACGCAAGCAGAAGGAGGAAGCCGAGCGTCGTCGCGCGGCCGAGGAGGAGCGGGCCCGTAAGGCACGGGAAAGCGACTTGCAACGTCAACTGGCGGAAGAGGAGGCGCGCATGAAGGCGGAGAACGCCGGGCTCCTCAATCAATACATCGCCATGATCGAGCAGCGCATCGTGCGCAATTGGAACCGGCCGCCGTCGGCGCGCCCGGGCCTCGAGTGCGAAGTGCGCGTGACGCAGACGCCGGGCGGTGCGGTGCTCTCGGTGCAGATCACCCGCTGCAATGGCGATGCGGCGGTTCAGCAGTCGATCGAAGCGGCCGTGCAGCGCTCCTCGCCGTTGCCGCCGCCGCCGGATCCGACGCTGTTCCAGCGGACGCTCATTCTCATATTCAAGCCCGCGGATTGAGGTGCGCGGGACGTCGCCTGGAGATGAAACGCTCATGAGAAGAACCCTTCGGCAGACCGCTTCGTCCTGGCCGTTCGCGACATGGTCGTTGCCGTCACGGCTTACGGCGCGCCTGGCGCTGGCGCTGTGGCTGCTCTGTGGCGCCGCCGTGGCGCACGCGCAGCTGGTGGTCGAGATCACCCGCGGGCAGGAGAACGCGGTGCCGATCGCCATCGTGCCGTTCGGCTGGGAGTCGAGCGGCGCGCCACCGTTCGACATCGCCGAGGTGGTCGCCGCCGACCTGGCGCGCAGCGGCCGCTTCGCGCCGCTCGATCGGCGCGACATGATCGATCGGCCGACCTCGGGCGATCAGATCCGCTTTCAGGATTGGCGCTATCTCAAGAGCGACTTCATCGCCGTCGGCAAGCTGGTGCCCGAAGGCGCGGACCGCTTCGCGGTGCAGTTCGAGCTCTACAACGTGCTCACCGGGCAGCGGCTCGCCGGCCAGCGGCTGACGGCCGGCGCGGCCTCGCTGCGCGCGGCGGCGCACCGGGTGGCCGACATCATCTTCGAGCAGCTCACCGGCATTCCCGGCGCATTCTCCACCCGCATCGCCTTCGTGAGCGTCGAGGGCAGCGCGCCGGATGCACGGCGTTACCGGCTGGTGGTCGCGGATGCCGATGGCGAGAACCAGCAGGTGGTTGCAGAATCCTCCGAGCCGCTCATGTCGCCGGCCTGGTCGCCCGATGGGCAGAGCCTCGCCTACGTCTCCTTCGAGAGCCGGGCATCGGCGGTCTATGTGCAGACGCTGCGCACCGGCGAGCGCCGGCGGGTGTCGGCGCGTGCGGGCATCAACGGCGCCCCGGCGTGGTCGCCGGACGGCAAGCAGCTCGCCCTGGCGCTGTCGCGCCGTGACGGTGACGTCGACATCTACACCCTCGATCTGTCCAACCAGATGCTCACCCGGATGACCTTCGATCCGGGCATCGACACCGAGCCGGTGTGGTCGCCCGATGGTCGCAAGATCTATTTTTCTTCCGACCGGGCCGGCAACCCGCAGATCTACGAAGTCGACGTGGCGCAGCCCAAACGCGCCACCCGCGTGACCTTCGAAGGCAGCTACAACGCCCGCCCGCGGCTGTCGCCGGACGGCAAGAAGCTGGCGGTGGTGCACCTCGATCGCGGCAATTTCCGGATCGCGGTGTTCGATCTCGCCTCGCGCGCCGTGCAGGTGCTGACCGACGGGCGTCAGGACGAAAGCCCGAGTTTCGCGCCCAACGGCGCCGCGTTGATCTATGCCACCCAGGACCGCGGGCGCGGCGTCCTCGCCACCGTCTCGGTGGACGGGCGGGTGCAGCAGCGCCTGGCGGCGAGCACCGGCGATGTGCGCGAGCCGGTCTGGTCGCCGTTCCCGCAGCGGTGAGCGGCGTCCGGGCGTGTCGGCCTGCGACCTGCGCCGGGATACCGCCGCGGATGGTGCGGGCCGCCCGGCTTGTGGCAGAATTTTCCGACGGTTCGCCTGTCCATCATCGTGTTGTCCGAACCTGCACGCGACCTTCGGACCGAGTTCGTTCCCTCTTGAGGAGAATTGAATGCGTAAGACGCACTTGATGCTGATTGTGCTGAGCGCGGTGGCATTGGCGGGCTGTCCCAAGAAGCCTGAGACGATTCCCGAGGGGGACGCGCCGGGCAGCACCACGGGGGGAGCGAGCACCGCGGGCGCGGCAAGCAGCGGCTCGGTCGCAGGCAGCGAGCTGAGCGCCGACCAGGCGGCCCGTCAGGAGCTCGAACGCATCGGCATGGTGATTTACTTCGACTATGACCGTGCCGAGATCAAGCCGGAATACGTCGCCGTGGTGGCCGCGCACGCCAAGTACCTCAACGGCTCCCCGGACCGTTCGATTCGCCTGGAAGGCCATACCGACGAGCGTGGCTCGCGCGAGTACAACATCGGTCTCGGCGAGCGTCGCGCCCAGGCGGTGCGCCGCGCCTTGATGCTGCAGGGAGTCACCGAGCAGCAGATCACCACGGTGAGCTACGGCGAGGAGCGGCCGGTCGCGCAGGGCTCGGACGAGTCGGCCTACGCCCAGAATCGTCGCGTCGAACTGGTTTACGGACGATGAACCCCGCCAATCCCCAGCCACTGTATCGCGCCCGGGGCGGCGCGCGATTCGCCGCGCTCGTTGCGGTCGGCATGTTGGCGGCCGGCTGTGTCACCACTCCGCCGGAAGAAGATCCGGTGGTGCAGAAGCTCACCGAGCTCGACGGGCGCTTGCTGCGCATCGAGCGCGTGCTCACCAACCAGAGCCTGCTGGAAATGTCGCAGCGGATCGAGGCGGCACAATCCGAGGTGCGGGTGCTGCGCGGTCAGCTCGAGGAGCTGCAGCATGCCATCGGCCGCAATCAGGACCAGCAGCGCGAGGTCTATGCCGATGTCGACCGGCGTCTGTCGGCGCTCGAGGGCGGCCGCATGGCGGGGACCAGCAGCGCGAGCGGCAACTCGGCGCTGCCCGTGCCCGAGGGCGACGATCGCGCCAACTATCAGGCGGCCTTCGATCTGCTGAAGGAGGCGAAGTACACCGAGGCGGCGAATGCCTTCAGCCAGTTCATCGCCACCTTCCCGGACAGCGCGCTGGCGGACAACGCCCATTACTGGCTGGGCGAGGCGCGTTACGTGAACAAGCAATATGCCGAGGCGTTGCGCGATTTTCGCGCGGTGCTGGAGAAGTTCCCGGATTCACGCAAGACGCCCGACGCATTGCTCAAGATCGGCTACTGCAACTACGAGCTCAAGAACTGGGACGAGGCACGGGCGGCGCTCAACCAGGTGGCGCAGGAGTTCGCGGGCACGACCGCGGCGCGCCTCGCCAGCCAGCGCCTGGCCAAGATGGAGAGCGAGGGGCGCTGAGCCTCGTCGAGGAGCGGCTGCCTGCGGCATCGTGACGGCCCGGCGGGCGGCACGCGCCCTCGGGATGGCGGTCTCGGCCGTCGGAACTCGAGGACGAGCGACCCCGCCCGAGAGGCGGGGCGCCGCCGAACAGCCGGGCAGGCGTGCGGTGAAAGTCGCGACCTCCCGTGCGTCACGGTCCCGCGCGGCCATGCGCGGCCCCGACCGCGGCAGTTCCCGGTACACTTGTCCCATGGCCAACGCTCGCCTCGCAATTCCTCGATCGTCGACCCATTCGTCGGGACAGATGCCGACCGGGGCCGCCGCGCCTTGGCGGGTGAAGCTCACCGAGATTTTCCTGTCCATCCAGGGCGAAGCGGCCAGCGTCGGCTGGCCGACGGTGTTCGTGCGCCTGACGGGCTGCCCGTTGCGCTGTGCCTATTGCGACACCGCGTATGCCTTCCATGGCGGGGAGTGGTTCGAGGGCGACCGCGTGCTCGAGCGCGTGCGCGAGTTCGGTGTGCGCCATGTGTGTGTGACGGGCGGTGAGCCGCTCGCGCAGAAGGGCTGCCTGCCGCTGCTTGCCGCGCTGTGCGACGCCGGATTCGACGTCTCCCTGGAAACCAGCGGCGCCGTCGATTGGCGCAAGGTCGACCCACGCGTGATGCGCGTGGTCGACGTCAAGACGCCGGGCAGCGGCGAGGTCGAGCGCAACCGGCTCGACGACCTGCCGGCGCTGCGCGCCGAGGAGCAGATCAAGTTCGTGATCTGCGATCGCGCGGATTTCGACTGGGCGCGCGACCTGGTGCGTGAGCGACGCC
>QGUO01000298.1 GCA_003242495.1 Pseudomonadota bacterium
CCACCGGAAAGCTCGCGGCCGTCGTTGAACCACTTGCCAAGCGGCGTGCGGTATCCCTGCGGCAGCGTCGCCACGATGGGAGCCGCCATGCCTTTCTCACCGGCTTCCCGCCAGCGCTCTTCGTCCTCGAAGTAGCGCACGTCGCCAGCGCCGATATTCTCGCCGACCAGCAGCTGATAGCGGGTGAAGTCCTGGAAGATGACGCCGATCCGCTGACGCAGAGTCGCCTCGTCCCATTCGCGCAGGTCCAGTCCATCGAGCGTGATCCGGCCTGCGGTGGGCTCGTAAAGCCTGGTGAGCAGCTTGATCAGCGTCGTCTTGCCCGATCCATTCTCGCCGACCAGGGCGAGCGACTGCCCCGGCCGGATATGCAGGTTGACGTCTGCCAGCGCCGGCTGCTCCGCGCCCGGGTAGGCGAAGCTCACGTGCTCGAAGCGGATCCCATCCTGGGGCTGCGGACCGCGGGTCGCAGCGCCCTTGCGGGTTTCAACCGGCGTCTCCAGGTAGTCGTACAACGTCGAAAGGTACAGGTTGTCCTCGTACATGCCGCCGATGGCGGAAAGGCTTGCCGACACCGCGGACTGTCCCTGGCGGAACAGCATGACGTACATCGTCATCTGTCCGAGGGTGATGCGCGCGGCGATCGTTGACAGCGCAACCCATACGTAGGCGCCGTACAGCGTGGCGGTGGCGATCAGTCCCAGCAGGAACCCCCAGGTATCGCGCTTGACGGCAAGGTCGCGATCCTCCTTGTACAGCTTGCGGAAGATGGCGCGGTAGCGCTCCAGCAGCAGCGGTCCCAGGCCAAAAAGCTTGACTTCCTTCACATGGTCTTCGCGCGCCAGCACCGTTTCGAGATACATCTGCATGCGTGTCTCCGGCGAGCGCCACAGGAACAGACGGAAGGCCGCGCCGGAGAACTTCGCCTCGGCGAAGAACGCCGGGAGGCCTGCAGCGACCAGGACCAATACCGCCCACGGCGAGAACTGCGCCAGCAGCGTACCGTAGCTCACCAACGATACGCCGTTCTGTGCGAGCCCGAAGGTGCGCGTCACCAGCGACAACGGTCGGCTCGAGGCCTCGCGCCGCGCGCGCGTGAGCTTGTCGTAGAACTCGGAGTCCTCGAAGTGCGCGAGCTCGAGTGTGAGCGCCTTCTCGAGGATCATTACGTTCACTCGCTGGCCGAGCAGCGCGCGCAGCAGGGACTGGCACAGCGAGATGCCACGTTGCACCCCCGCGGTCGCGCCGACCAGCAGGCCTTCCAGGCCGACCAGCAGCAGCGCGTGGGTCGTAAGCGCCGGGCGGTCTGCCGGGCTCGCGCCGATGGCGGCCACCACGGCATCGACGATGAGCGCCCCGACATAGGCGACTGCGGCGGGCAACGCGCCGGCGAGAATGGTGAGCGCGCCGAATGCGAGGCTGAGCGGGCGACTGGTCGACCACACCAGCCCAAGCGCCCGACGGCTGTAGCCGAACACGCCGGCGAAGCTGCGGGTGAGATCGGGGGTGGGCGGGGCCGGCGTGCGCCGTCGCGGATTCAACGCTGGAACATCCTCATGTAACTGCAGCCGGCAATAGTGGGGACGAAAACTGCGTACTGCAACGTGAAATGGCCGATTGGCGTTGCTTCGACCGGCGTCGCTATGGCAAACCGTGCACCCGGGTGAGGTCCAGCGAGGAACGGAAAATGACGGATTCCAAGGACAAGCAACCGGCACAGGGGCTGCCCGGCCCCCAGAAGCGCTCCGGGCGCGTGGCCTACGACGCGCGCGGCAATCCGGTGTGGGAGTGGCAACTCGCGACCGGCGTGTACACCCAAGATGGAGACGCTTTGGACCTGGACAAGCTCGATCTGGGCGGCTTGTCGATCGTCGAGACGGACGCCGAGCACGAGCCTGCGGAGCAGCCGCCGCGGGAGCCGCAGCGGCTGCCCGGCGGCGGTTTCAACCCCTATGACAACGCGCCGGTGACGGTGCGCGACCCACGCAAGGCTACTTGACCGGCAGCTGCACGTCCGCGAACAGCTCCTCGACTTCTTCCCGGGTCTCCGTGTTCATGGCCCGGTCGACCAGCCGGCGGGTGAGGTGCGGGGCGAAGAGCTGCAGGAACTCGTACATGTACTTGCGCAGCAGCCCGCCACGAGTGAAGCCGATCCAGGTCGTGTGGATCGGGAAGAGGTGCGAGGCGTCGATCGCCACCAGGTCCCGGTCCTCCTTGGGATCGACCGCGACGTCGGCCAGGATGCCAATGCCCATGCCGAGACGCACATAGGTCTTGATGACGTCCGCGTCGCGCGCGGTGAGCGCGACGTTGGGCGTCAGCCCGGCCTTGGCGAAGATCTGGTACAGCGACGAAGGGCCGGTGAAGCTGAACACGTAGGTGACGATCGGCCAGGCGGCCACCTGCTTGAGCGTCGGCTTGCGGATGGCTGCCAGCGGATGGTCCAGCGGCACCATGATCTGCCGGTACCAGCGGTAACTGGGCAGCAAGACCATGTTCGGGAACAGGTCCTCCGAGCCGGTGGCGATGGCGAAATCGATGCGATCGAGGGCCGCCATCTCGGCGATCTGCTCGGACGTGCCCTGGTGCAGATGCAGCCGTACGTGGGGGTACTTGGCGCGGAACTGCTGGATGACGGGCGGCAGCACGTAGCGTGCCTGCGTGTGCGTGGTGCCGATCGACAGCACGCCACGGTCCTCGTGTCTGTGCTCCTCCGAGATGCCTTTGATGTTCTGCACCTCGCGCAGCACCTTGATCGCCCGTTCCACGACCTGCTGGCCCGCCGGGGTGATCTTGGTGAGCGTGCGCCCGCTGCGCACGAAGATCCGAAAGCCCAGCTCGTCCTCGAGGAGCTTGATCTGTTTGCTCACCGCCGGCTGGGAGGTGTGCAGCCTTTCGGCGGCAGCCGTGATGTTGAGGCCGTTCTGAGCCACGGCCGCCAGATAACGCAATTGCTGGAGCTTCATGGACGACGAGCCGGTCGACCGGCGCTATGTACCAAACGTTGGAAATTCCCTATGGACGCCATAGGAAACCCGCATTGGAAACTCATCATGTCCGGCATACCCTTATGAGACGGACCCCGTCACAACTGGCAGACCTTCCCTGGAGCGACCACCATGCAGATCGATATCGGTATCGCGGAGAAAGACCGCGAGAACATCGCCAAAGGTCTTTCGAAGCTGTTGGCCGACAGCTATACACTGTACCTCAAGACGCACAATTATCATTGGAACGTCACCGGGCCGATGTTCAATACGCTGCACCAGATGTTCGAGGAGCAGTACACCGAGCTCGCCGGTGCGGTGGACGCCATCGCCGAGCGGATCCGGGCGCTCGGTCACCCGGCACCGGGCTCCTACCGCGCCTATGCCGGTCTCACCAGCATCGAGGAGGAGGATGGCGTGCCCGACGCCAAGGACATGATCAGGCAGCTCGTCATCGGCCAGGAAGCCGTCGTGCGCACGGCGCGGGAGCTGTTTCCCACGGTGGAAGCGGCCAAGGACGAGCCGACGGCGGACCTGCTCACGCAGCGCATGCAGGTGCACGAGAAGAACGCCTGGATGCTGCGCAGCCTGCTGGACTAGGCAGGGTATCCGGGCCGCGTCGCGCGCCGGACTGCATGGGATGCCAATGAATCATCCCGGCTGCAGCCCGAGCGCCGCCGGCCCGGAGGCGACAGCCGTGGCGTGCAGGGCCGCGCGCGGCGCGATGCGTTCGGCCCAGAAGCGCGCCGCGGCCGGGACGTCACCCGGCACCGGGGCAGGCGACTGAAGCGACAGCAGGGCCTGCATCCAGGTTCCCAACGTATATCCAGTCAGCATCAGAAAATCCCAGGCCACCGAGCCGACCGCCTGCACATGGGCGCCATGGCGTTGCGCGGCGCCGAGCGCGGCGCGCGTCTGCGCGAGCGTCTGCTCCAGGGCGTCCCGCAGGACCGGCTCCAGATCCGATGCGTGGTGCGTGCTCCAGGCGGCAATCTCCTCCAGCAGGCCCACGAAGGCGCCGTCTGCGGCGCGCAGGATCTTGCGTCCCAGCAGGTCTTGCGCCTGGATGGCGTTGGTCCCTTCGTAGATCGTCATGATGCGGGCGTCGCGCAGGCGCTGCGCCACGCCCGTCTCTTCGATGTAACCGGCGCCGCCATGGACCTGCAGCGCCAGGGCGGCGACTTCCTGGGCGATCTCGGTACACCACGCTTTGACGATGGGCGTGAGCAAGCCCAGGCGTGCGCGCGCTTGCGCGCAGCCGCGTGCGCGATCCAGCTCGTCCGCCGCGTAAAGCGTCAAGGCGCGCGCAGCGCCCACCAGTGCCTCCATGGTCCGCAGCATGCGTCGTACATCGGCATGTTCCGCGATGGCCACCGGCGCCTCCCGCCCGGGCAGCCGCCCCTGGATGCGCTCGTGGGCGTACGCCTTCGCCTGTTGAAGCGCATGCTCGGCCACCGCGACGCCCTGCACGCCGACGCTGAGCCGCATGTGGTTCATCATGGTGAACATGCAGGCCAGTCCGGTGTGCGGCTGCCCGATCAGGTGGCCCACTGCGCCATCGCGTTCGCCAAAACTCATTACACAGGTCGGGCTCGCCCGCAGGCCGAGCTTGTGCTCGAGCGATACCACGCGCACGTCGTTCGCACGCCGCGAGCCGGTTTCGTCGGTCAGATATTTGGGCACCGCGAACAGCGACAGGCCGCGCGAGCCGGCCGGTGCGTCCGGCAACCGGGCGAGGACGAAATGCAGAATCTCCTCCGTGAGATCGTGATCGCCCCAGCTGATGAAGATCTTCTGCCCGCGGAGCCGATAGGCGTCGCCCCATGGCTCGGCCTGGGTGCGAATGCCGGACAGGTCGGATCCGGCGCCGGACTCGGTCATGCACATGGTGGCGGCCCATTCACCGCTCACCAGCCGCGGGACGTAGCGCGCGGCCAGCTCGGCGTCGGCGAGCGCCGCGAGCACGTCCACGCCGCCGCGTGCCGCAGCCAGGCACATCGCGAAGGACAGATTGGCGCCACACATGATCTCGAAGACGGCGGTGCGCAGCCCCCACGCGACGCCCGGGGGCGTCCCAGGCGGCACCGGCACGCGCCCCGCGCCGCCACCACCTCGAGATCTCTCGCGCGACGCGATGCCGGACGCGCGTCGCA
>QGUO01000299.1 GCA_003242495.1 Pseudomonadota bacterium
GCCACGAGTTCCGCCAACGCCGCCGCGCCGACAGCCGCGGCACATGTTTCTCGCAAGCGCTGCGGGCGTCGGAAGTTCCGCTCGCGGATGGCCGGGGCCGGCGCGCCGACCTGCCTGCGGGAGCCGCTTGCCGCCCGTCGGCCCGGGTGTCCCCAGTGGCACCCGAGGCGCTGCGCAGGCGTTCAATGAGCCTCACATGCCGGCCGCGCACCGCAGCGCACGTCGTCGATCCCGTCGAGAGGAGGTCGAACCATGAAAGCAGTCGTATTCCACGGCATCGGTGATATCCGGCTCGAAGAGGTGGCGGAGCCACGGATCCTGCAGCCCACCGACGCCATCGTACGGCTCACGGCATCGGCCATTTGCGGCACGGACCTGCACATGATTCGCGGCACGATGACCGGCATGGAGGCGGGAACGATCCTCGGGCACGAAGGGGTCGGGGTCGTCGAGGAGCTCGGCGACATGGTGCGCAATCTCGAGCCGGGCGACCGGGTGGTGATTCCATCGACCATCGCCTGCGGCTATTGCTCGTACTGCCGGGCCGGCTATTTCGCTCAGTGCGACACGGTCAACCCGCACGGCAAACGTGCCGGGACGGCCTTCTTCGGCGGCCCGACGGCCACCGGGCCGTTCCATGGCCTGCAGGCCGAGCGTGCGCGCATCCCGTACGCGCACGTGGGGCTGGTCAAGCTTCCGGACGAGATCGATGACGATGCGGCCATCCTGTTGTCGGACATGTTTCCCACCGGCTATTTCGGTGCGGAGCTGGCGGAGATCAGCGTGGGCGACACGGTGGTGGTCTTCGGCTGCGGGCCTGTCGGGCAGTTTGCGATCGCGAGCGCCAAGCTGCTCGGCGCCGGCCGCGTCATTGCCGTGGATGGACTCGACGATCGCCTCGCCATGGCGCGGCGCCAGGGCGCGGAGATCGTGAATTTCGAGAAGGAGGATCCGGTCGCCACCATCCTTGCGCTGACCGGCGGCATCGGCGCGGATCGCGCCATCGATGCGGTGGGCATCGATGCCGTTCATCCGCACCATGGTCCCGCGTCGGCTCGCGCCCAGCAACAGAAGGAGCAGTTCAAGAAGGAACTCGAGGAGGTCGCACCCGAGCAGCGTCCGCAAGGCGAGAACTGGATTCCCGGCGACGCGCCGAGCCAGGTGCTCAGGTGGGGCGTCGAAGCGCTCGCGAAGGCCGGCACGCTGGCGATCATCGGATTCTATTCACCGGACGCGAGCACGTTCCCGATCGGCCAGGCCATGAACAAGAATCTGACGGTCAAGATGGGCAACTGCAATCATCGCAGGTACATCCCACAGTTGATCGAGCTGGTGCAATCGGGCGTGGTCGATCCCACCCGGATTCTGACCCAGGTCGAGAAGCTGGACGATGTCGTCAGCGCCTACCAGGCCTTCGACAAGCGCCAGTCCGGCTGGATCAAGGTCGAGCTGCAGCCCGGCGCATGATGGGGCTGCGAACACCGCGGAGCGAAGCGGGGGCGCTCGTGGACATCCAGGAGGGCTGGCGATGATGGCTCGAGCGTTTCGATGGCATGTGTGCATGATCCTCCTGTGCGCGCCCGGTAGTGTTGCGCTCGCGGCAGGAGGCGATCCGATCGACGCCGCCTTCATCCTGGATGCCGGCACGTTCTTCATGAGCACGGACACACGAGTACGGGTCGACGGCGAGCGAACCGGTGTACTGGGCACGGACTTCAATTTCGACGAAACCTTCGGGCTCGGTGATGCGGACCGTTTTCGCATCGATGCCTTCTGGCGCTTGGCCGACAGGCACGCGCTGCGCGCCATGTACTTCGAGAACGAGCGTAGCGGGACCCGGTCCGTGATGCGCGATCTGCGCTTCGGGGATCAGACCTTTCCGGTCGGTGCGACCGCGTCGGCCCGTTCCGAGTTCACGGTCGCACAACTCTCCTACGACTACGCCTTCGTGAAGCGCGAAAACTACGAGCTTGCCGGCAGCCTGGGCGTGCACATGCTCGACATTCATCTGAGCCTCGACGGCACCGTCAGCGCGCAGGATGGCTCCCTATCGCGCACCATAGAGGCGAGCGCGAGGACCAGTGCGCCGCTGCCGGTCGTGGGACTGCGCGGCATATGGCAGTGGCCCGCACGCTTCTATGTCACCGCACAGGCACAGTACTTCTATCTCAGGGCCGATCCGTACTCCGGCAGGATTGCCGACCTGAAGGCCGCCCTGGTCTGGCAGGCGACGGACCATGTGGGCATCGGCCTGGGCTACAACGAGTTCGCACTGCGTTTCGACGTCGACGACGAGGAGCGCTTCAGCGGGCGATTGCGCTGGGACTACTCCGGGCCCGTCGCCTTCGTGTCCATCATGTTCTGACGAGCTGCGGGCGCCGCTGCGGAGCGCGGCTGCCCTTCGCCACGATACCGGCACGTCGTTCGATGCAATACCCTCGCGTGCCGCGAAGCGTTCGAGCCACCGGCGGGTGTACGGCGCGTGGGCGGGGCCAGTCCGTGTCCGGCGGGATGAGCGCGGTCGGTGTGGGTCGGGCAGGCAGAACCGGAGGTGCTCAGGTGGACAAGCAGTTCAGCGGCAAGATCGACCTCGACGTACGCAACTCCAAGCCGGACTGGGAGCCGTTCCTGCAGCCGCGCGCGCCGGCCGATGCGCCGAACGTGCTCATGATCGTCTGGGACGATGTGGGCTACGGTGCGATGGACATTCACGGCGGTCCGGTCGAGACGCCGACCATGCGACGCATCGCCGAGTCGGGCATCCGCTACGCGAATTTCCATACCACCGCATTGTGCTCGCCGACCCGTTCGTGTCTGCTCACCGGTCGCAATGCGACCAGCAACAACATGGCGTGCATCACGGAGGGCGCGCAGGGATTCCCGGGGTTCTCCGGGCGCATTCCGTTCGAGAACGGCACCATTGCCGAGGTGCTGAACGAGCGCGGCTGGAATACCTACGCGATTGGCAAGTGGCACCTCACGCCGAGTGAAGAATGCGATATGTCTGCCTGGAAGGCGCGCTGGCCGCTGGGCCGGGGGTTCGAGCGGTTCTACGGATTCCTGGGCGGGGAGACGAATCAATGGTTCCCCGATCTCGTCTACGACAATCATCCGGTCGCGCAGCCGTACTTGCCGGAGCAGGGGTATCACCTGTCCAAGGATCTGGCGGACCAGGCGATCCGCTTCATCCGCGATTCCCGGGCAGTCGCCCCGGACAAGCCGTGGATGATGTACTTCTGCCCAGGCTGCGCCCATGCGCCGCATCACGTGTCGAAGGAGTGGGCGGACCGGTACAAGGGTCGTTTCGACATGGGTTACGAGGCGATACGCGCCGACATTCTGCAAAGACAGAAGCAGCTCGGCCTGTTGCCGCAGGATGCCGAGCTGTCGCCCATCAACCCGCATGGTGAGCCGCATTGCACAGGACCTGCCGGCCAGCCCTGGCCTCGGCTAGACTTCGTGCGTCCGTGGGGCTCGCTGAGCGAAGAGGAGCGCCGGCTGTTCGCGCGCATGGCGGAGGTCTGGGCCGGGTTCGTCTCCTACACCGACCACGAGATCGGACGTCTGCTGGAATACCTGGAGGATTCCGGGCAGCGCGAGAACACGATCGTCGTGGTCGTCTCGGATAACGGCGCCAGCGGGGAGGGCGGCCCGAACGGCTCGTTCAACGAGAACAAGTTCTTCAACAACGTGCCGGACGACATCAGCGCGAATCTCGCGCGCCTTGAAGATCTCGGCGGGCTGGCGTCGTACAACCATTACAACACCGGCTGGGCATGGGCATTCGATACGCCGTTCCCGTATTGGAAGCGCTTCGCGGGGTACGAGGGCGGCACCGCCGACGTCTGCCTGGTGTCGTGGCCGAAGGGCATCGCCGCCCGCGGCGAAATCCGTCAGCAGTATCAGCACGCTATCGACCTCGTGCCCACGCTCTACGAGTTGCTGGGCGTGCAGCCGCCCAAGGTGCTCAAGGGCTATCAGCAGAGCCCGATCGAGGGGGCAAGCTTTGCGGCGACGCTCACCAACCCGGACGCCCCCGGTCGCCGGACCCAGTTCTACTCCATGCTGGGGCAGCGGGCGATCTATCACGATGGCTGGCTGGCCTGCACGCTGCACCCGCCGCTGTCGGGTTGGGGCCATTTCGATCAGGATGAGTGGGAGCTGTATCACCTCGCCAGCGATCGCGCGCAGTTACACAACGTCGCAGCCGGGCAGCCTGAGCGGCTGGAATCGATGAAGCAGCTATGGTTCGAGGCGGCCAAGGCGTACAAGGGTCTGCCGCTGGATGACCGGACGGCGGCCGAGATCCTCGCGACGCCGCGGCCGCAGCCGGGCGTGCCGCGCGAACGCTATGTCTACTACCCGAATACCGCCGACGTGCCTGAGGAAGTGGCAGTCAATATTCGCGGGCGCTCCTACACCATTGCCGCGGGCGCGACCGTCCGTTCCAAGGATGCGCAGGGGGTGCTGCTGGCGCACGGCGGCGTCGGAGGCGGGCATAGCCTGTTCCTGCAGGATGGGAAGCTCCATTACGTCTACAACTGGCTCGGCGAGCGCATCCAGAAGGTGTCGTCGCAAAGCGACTGGGTGCCTGGCAAGCACGTGTTCACCGCCCAGTTCCTGAGGACCGGTGAGGCGCCCGATACCCACGGTGCGCAAGGCATCCTGACCCTGTTCATCGACGATCAAGCCGTGGGCGCGCAAGAGATCGAGACTCAGCCGGGACATTTCTCGCTGAGCGGGGATGGGCTGTGCGTCGGACGGGACAATGGATCGAGCGTTTCACCCGACTATGGACCGCCCTTCGAGTTTCAGGGCGGCACGATCGACCGGGTCGTGGTGGACGTCAGTGGTGAACCGTATGCCGATCATGAGAAGGAGGTGCAGCGCTACCTCGCGCGTGACTGAATCGACACGCGCCGCCTGGATGGGCCGGCGTCCACGATCCGTGCGCGGTGGTGCCTCCGCCCGCGGTTGCAGCGTAATGTTACCGCCGAGCGGAATCAGTCGGCGCCTTTCCGCCGGCGCGCCGGTCGGCCGTCGGCGACCGGGATCCTGCGCGACAGCCAATACTCGAAATTGCGCAGGTTGCCGGGGTCGGTCTCAT
>QGUO01000300.1 GCA_003242495.1 Pseudomonadota bacterium
CCATTCAGTACGCCTATGCGGTGCCCTCGGCCGATCCGCGGATGCGGCGTTGGAATCCGTTGGGATTCAAGGTGGTGGAGATGGTCACGGAGCCGGAGATTCTCGCCACGGCGGGCACCGACAGACTGGCAACGGAGGAGACATCCCCATGAACCGCAGGGACGCATCGCGGTGGCCCGCACGACCGGCGCCTGGCTGGGCCTGGCGCATCCTCGTCGCGGCATGCACGTTGGGCGGCACGCTTGCCGCCGCGGCACATCCCGCACCTGCGGCCACCCGCCTCGACAGCCGGGTCCGGGTGCTCGCCTACGCACCGGACGAGATCTATCGGCTGCAGGGTTACGTCGGCTGGCACATCGACCTGGAGTTCGAGAGTGGGGAGACCTTCGTCGGGCTGGGCGCGGGCGATATCGAGGCGCTGTCCTTCACGGCTCAGGACAACCACTTGTTCCTGAAGCCCAAGGCACCCGACGTGATGACCAATCTGACCGTGCTCACGAACCGGCGACATTATCGTTTCGAGTATGCCGCTGCGTTGCTCCCTTCCGATCCGCAGGCGCGGGATCTCGTCTACTCGGTGCGCTTCGTTTATCCGTCGGCGCCAGGCCAGGTGCCAGGCGAACGGGCGGCCGCCGAGGTAAAGGCGCGACTCGCCGGTGGTGCGGCGAGCCGCCCGCGCAACCTCGATTACTGGTACCGGGGGGATGCGGTCATCAAGCCGGTCGCGGTCTCGGACGACGGAGTTCATACGCGCCTGAGGTTCGCACCGCACGCGGAGCAACCGGCCATCTTCGCGATCAACGACGATGGCAGCGAGTCGTTGGTGAACTTCAGCATGGCAGACGGCGAAGTGATCGTGCATCGCGTGGCGCGGCGCCTGGCGCTCCGCCGTGGAAGACTGCAAGGGTGCATCGTCAATGCGGGGTTCACGGGACCGGGCGAGCGGCTGCCACTGGGCACCGTCGCGCCAGGTGTCGAGCGCGCCGTTCGTGGAGAGCGACCATGAGCGCGCGCATGCCGCGACCGGACTCGCGGCCATGGGGCGACGACGATGCGCCAGGGCTGCACGCAGCGACCGCGTCGTTCGACCATGCGTCGCACGACGGCATACCCGGCGAGCGCACCGAGCCTGCGGTGAGCCGGCTGTTCTCCGTGCAGTCCCGCGCGAGCACTCTGCTGGCCGCCGGGCTGGTGATCGTCGTGGCGCTGACCATGCTGGGGTGGTACTACTCGAACGCCCTGGGACGCCAAGCCCGCGCCCGCGACGCGGCGCAGGCAGCGTCGGCAAGCCGGGCCCAAGCAGAAATGCCACTGCCGGCGCTCGGACCCATCGAAACGCCGCAGCCTGCGCTGCCCGCCACAGACAATCCCGTGCCGGACGATGGCTGGTTGCTCGCGCGACTGCCGGACCCGCCCGCGGAGCAGACAGGCGGCGTGTTCTGCCCGGCGGGCTGCGCATCGCAAGACGGCGCAGCGGCGACCGCAGTGAGGCCGAAGACCGCGCGCGAACTGGCCCTGGAGCGTCGCTTGTCCGGGACGGTATTCGTCGCAAGCCCGCAGGTGCCGCCGGCGGCCTCGCCGCCCGCTCTCCGGCCATCGTTTGAGCAGGCCTGGCCGGATCCGACGGACGTGATGGCCCGCCACGAGGGGTCGGCCGGTGTGTTCGGACAGGGCGTGTACGCCGGCCCAGGCAGTGCGCACCCGGGCGCCCGCGCGGATGCGGCCATCGAGCAGCTGCTGCGGCCGGCCGACACGGCAGTGGTGGCGGCGCGCATGTTGCCCGCGGGACGGTTTCTCCTGCCCAAGGGAACATTCATCGACTGCACCCTGGAGACGGCGATCGATTCGACGCTGCCGGGCATGACGACCTGCATCACCGCAAGCGACACTTTCAGCGCCGACGGCCAGGTCGTGCTGCTCGAGCGTGGCACCAAGCTGGTGGGCGAAACCCGCGGCCGGGTGCAGCAGGGCGCTGCGCGGGTGTTCGTGGCATGGTCCGAGGCGCGCACGCCGACAGGTGTGCTCGTGCCGCTGGATTCCCCCGGTACCGACGAGTTGGGACGCTCGGGCCTGCCGGGCGTGGTGAATCGTCATTTCTGGGATCGATTCGGCGCGGCGATCCTGATTTCCGTGATCGATGGGGCCGTGCAGGCCGGCGTGCAAGCGGCCAGCCGGGGCGGCAATACGGTCATCTACAGTCCCTCGCCCTCGCGCGACGTCGCCACCGAAGCGCTCAAGAGCACGGTGGATATTCCACCGACGGTCGTCAAGGCACATGGCGAGCGCATACAGGTCCTGGTGGCGCGCGATATCGATTTTCGGCGCGTCTATGCGCTGCGTGCCGTGCCGGGTTTCTGAGCGCGAGGTGGACCAGCCGTGAATACAGCCATGGTGAGCACAAGCGACGCCGCCACCGGGATCGGCACACCGCCGGCGGCGGGCGGCGGCGAGCGCTCCACGCTGAATCTGACCCTGAGGGGCTTGCGCCCGCTGCTCGACGATCCGAACGTCACCGAGTTGTGCATCAACCGGCCTCACGAGGCCTTCATCGAGACGCACGACGGCTGGCGTCGCGAGCGGTTGCCGTTCGCCGACTTCGATTGGTGTCATCGGCTCGCGAAGCTGGTCGCCAACGCGACGCGTCAGCGTATCGACGAGAGCTCGCCGCTCTTGTCGGCTTCGCTGCCGAGCGGCGAGCGTGTGCAGATCGTGATTCCGCCGGCGACGACGCGCGGCTGTGCGGCCATCACGATTCGCCGCCCGTCGGCCCTGGTGTGGTCCATCGACGAGCTCGCCCGGCGAGGTGGCCTGGCGACGACCCACTCGGCCGACGCGTCGCTCGCCGAGTCCGAGCAGGAGTTGTTGCGTCTGCTGGCCGCCCGGCAATACGAGGCCTTCCTGCGCCTGGCCGTGCGCACGCGCAAGAACATCCTGGTATCGGGGCCGACCGGCTCGGGGAAGACGACCTGGACCAAGGCCCTGATCCGCGAGATCCCGTCGGACGAGCGCCTGGTGACCATCGAGGACGCGGAGGAGCTGGTGCTCGATCGCCATCCGAACCATGTGCGCCTGTTCTACAGCAAGGATGCGCAGGGTCTGGCGCGGGTGACGCCCAAGCAGCTGCTCGAGGCCTGTCTGCGGATGAAGCCCGATCGCATCCTCCTCGCCGAGCTGCGCGCAGAGGAAGCGTTCGATTACCTGCGCAATGTGAACTCGGGACATCCCGGCTCCATCACCAGCATCCATGCCGCGAGCGCGGAGCTGGCTTTCGAGCAACTCGTCCTGCTCGTGAAACAGAGTCACGGCGGCCGCGAGCTGGCACGGCGTGACATCAAAAGCCTGCTGTACCTGCTGGTCGACGTCGTGATCCAGTGTGGGGTCGAGCGCCACCGCCGCTTCATCAAGGAGATCTGGTATGACCCTTGGCGCAAACGCGGCGCGGTTGACCGCCGGGCGGGGCCCGGACGGCGTCAGACGCGTGCGCGACCCCTCGCGGAAAATGGCTTGTGAGCGCGCCCGTGGACATGCGGCGGCCGCGAGTCGGCCCAGGCCCGAGTGAGCGTTCGGATGGGCGACGACGCCTTGGCTGGATGCAGGCTGCTCGAGCGCAGTCGGGAGACTTGGATTGGCGGGCGGGCGTGCCGGGCGCCCGGCGCGAACCGGCGGATCCGGCACCCAAGCGAGGATCGGTGCAATGTCATCGGGATTACACCTGGCGCAGTGGGCCACGCTGCTGCACGGCTGGTCGGGGTTGGCGGTCGCCTACGCGGCAGTGCAAACACCGATGCTCGCGGGAATGATGCAAGCTCGCGCGCCCATCCGGCAGATGCTGCTGTCGCCATTCCTGGCGGCCCCGGCCACGGCGCTGGTGGGCGTGGGCATGGCCGGCGCGGCGCCGTGGCTGCAGGCCTGGGGGCTCGCCAACGAGGGCCTGGGCTTCTTCGCCCTCGGCGTGACGCTCAGTGCCGGGCTCGGTTACGCCACAGGCGCGCATGTTGCACGCGCGGCACGCGCCTTTCGTGTGTATCAGCGGGGGACGATCGTTGCCGACGCGCAAAAGCCGGCGCGGTCTTCCGCCGCGCGGCGTGCGCTCGGCGTTGGGCTCGGGCGCGACTCACAACGCCGACGCCGGGGCGTCACCCTCGCCGGCCATGCCGTGGCCGCGCTGGACGAGACCAAGCATTTCAAGATCGTCGGCACGACCGGCACCGGCAAGAGCACGGCCATCCGCGAGCTGCTGCGCGGCGCGCTGGCGCGCGGAGATCGAGCGATCATCGCAGACCCCGACGGCGGCTACCTCGAGCGCTTCTACGATCCGGCTCGCGGCGACGTCATCCTCAATCCATTCGACGCGCGCTCGAGGAAATGGCACGTGTTCGGCGAAATCGATCATCCATACGACATCGATCAGCTGGCCCGCTCGCTGATTCCCGATCAAAGCGGCCCCGAGCGCAGCTGGCGCGCCTATGCACGCACGTTCCTGAGCGCCGTGACCCGCCAGGCCCGCTGCGCGGGCTGCGAAGACGTGGCGGAGCTGTACCGGCTGCTGGTGTCGGCGGAGACCGGCGAGCTGCGCACCCTGTTGCGCGGCACGCCCGCGCAGCCGTTTCTCGAGGAGCAGAACGGCCGGATGTTCGATTCCATTCGCTCGGTGACCAGCTCCGCCGTAGGCGCGCTCGAATACGTTGCCGATCAGCAGGCGCCGCCCTTCTCGGTGCGCAAGTGGGTGGCTCACGGGCATGACGGGGCGCAGGTGTCGCGTGGCGTGCTGTTCATTCCCTACCGGGCCGGCCAGATCGCAGCCCTGCGCTCGACGATTTCCGCGTGGCTGCGACTCGCCATTTTCGAGGCCATGAACCGTGGCGAGGGCGACCAGCGCCTGTGGTTCGTCGCCGACGAGCTCGACGCGCTCGGTCAGATCGACGGACTCAAGGATGCACTGGCCCGATTGCGCAAGTTCGGCGGCCGCTGCGTGCTCGGATTCCAGTCGATCGCCCAGGTCTCCAGCACCTATGGCATGGGCGAGGCGCAAAGCATCGTGGAGAACTGCGGCAATACGCTCATCCTGCGCTGTTCCGGCAGCGAG
>QGUO01000301.1 GCA_003242495.1 Pseudomonadota bacterium
TTGCGCTTGCGGGCGTGAGTTCCTGCGCTCACAGCATAGTTTGTCGGCAGGTGTGGATTGGCCGGCTCGTAGGCGGGCTCGCAAGCTCGCTGGATGGAATGCATGCGTCCGGTGCGCCGCCCGCATGTGCTCGACAATGGTGGGGAGGCGTTCACGACCCGGGCGGGTCCGGTGGCCGTGGCAGAACGGCTACTTCGTGCTCAACGGACAGGCGCGGGCCGGATCATGGTCACGGAGGGCCACCTCGAGACCATCGTGCCGCTGGCGCGCCATGCGCCGCTGGCCGAAGCGCTCGAGCTCGAGGCGCCGTGCGGCGTTCGTCGGCCCCGACGATCCGGATACAGCGTCACACTGCCCAACCGCTCGAACATCGATCGGGTGGCGGATGCGTTCTACACCGATCTGAGCGGACCACTGACGTTGATCGAAGATGCGCAGGGCGTGGCGGCGCTGACGCTGTTCGCCGGGCTCGGCAATGTGTTCGACGTCGAGCCGCCGCTCGCGCCCAGCGCCAGCGGTAACGGTAATTTCATTCTTTTCTTCGATCCGGTCGGGCGCGCCCGGAAGGTGGGGCTCCGGGCGAGCTTCTGATCGGGCGGGCGCCCGTCGCGCTCGTCCCCTGGTCCGCCCGCGGGCAAGGGACGGCGGCGACGCCCGCGGCCGAGGTCCTTTGTCCTTTCTTTGCTTACATCCCAATGGTTCCGCGCGTGCAATCCGGCGGCCAGGGGCGCGCTGGCGCAGGCTCATTCCGACAGCCTGCTCGCTGTCATGGATTCTTCATAATATTTGCCTTGACAAATATTGCTGGGGCATGAAAATACGCCGCCTTTCAACGCTGCGCCTCCCGCAGATCCGACATCCATGTCTGACTCCATCCCCAAGTCCCCGGTCTCCGATCCGGCCGAGGAACCGCACCGTGCCGTGGGGCGGCTCATCAAGCTCACGCTCAACAGCCTGGTGCGGGCCGTGGATCAGCGCGTGCAGCCGTTGGGGTTGACCGCCATGCAATGGCAGCCGCTGCTCATGCTCTCCAAGGGCGTCGATACCGTTGCCATGCTGGCACGGGAGGTCGAGGTCAATTGCGGGGCGATGACCCGCATGCTCGACCGCCTGGAAGAGAAGCAACTCGTGCGGCGCCGACGCAATGCCACGGACCGTCGCGTCGTGCATCTCGAGCTGACGGAGCGCGGGCGCACGGTGGTGGAAGAGATGATGCCGATCGTCAACGACGAGCTGCAGCGGCACCTGCGGGGGTTCACCGCGCAGGAGACGGCCACCCTGATTCGATATCTCGAGCGCATCGTGCAGAACGGCGCCCAACAAGACCAAATGCCATGACCACCGCCATGATCAAGCGTTACCTGTCCTGTCTGACCGTCCTCGCGCTGCTGTTCGCCGCCGGGTGTGCACGCAGTCCGCAGGCCTCCGCCCCCGCTCCAGCGGTGGAAGTGGGGGTCATGACGGTCCAGCCGCGCAGCGTCGATCTGACGGAGGAATTGCCCGGTCGCACCGCGGCGTACCGCGTCGCGGAAGTGCGCCCGCAGGTGTCGGGGATCGTGCAGAAGCGCCTGTTCACCGAAGGCAGCGAGGTGCGTGCCGGCGAGCAGCTCTTCCAGATCGATGCCGCGGCCTACCGCGCCGCATTGGCCGCGGCCGAGGCCGCCCTGAAGCGCGCCGAGGCGCGCCTGGTGTCCGCACGTCTTCTCGAGGAGCGTTACGAGCCGCTCATCAAGGCGAATGCCATCAGCAAGCAGGACTACGACGATGCCGTCGCCGCCCGCGCACAGGCCGAGGCGGACGTGGCCGCCGCGCGGGCCCAGGTCGAAGCGGCGCGCATCGACCTGGTGTACACGCAGGTGCTCGCGCCGATCAGCGGCCGCATCGGCCGCACGCTGGTCACGGAAGGCGCCCTGGTCACCTCGCAGCAGGATCAGGCGCTGGCCACGGTGCAGCAGCTCGATCCGATCTATGTGGACATCGCGCAATCGAGCACGCAGATGTTGCGCTGGCAGCGTCGCCTGGCGAGCGGCGAGCTCGAGCAGACCGCCGGGGGCGCCAAGGTCAAGCTGACGCTGGAGGACGGCACGGAGTACGACCAGGTCGGTGAGCTGAAGTTCTCCGAGGTTTCCGTCGATCCGAGCACGGGCTCGGTGTTGCTGCGCGCCGTGTTTCCCAATCCCGATCGCCAGCTCCTGCCGGGCATGTTCGTGCGCGCGCAGCTGGTGCAGGCGGTCAAGCACGACGCCATCCTGATTCCGCAGCGCGGCGTGACGCGCAATCAGCGCGGCGAGGCCGTGGTCATGGTGGTCGGGGAGGACAACAAAGTGGCCCAGCGCGTGGTGACCGCCGATCGCGCGATCGGCAGCGACTGGCTCATCACGCAGGGACTGGCGCCCGGCGAGCGCGTCGTGCTCGACGGCCTGCAGAAGATTCGTCCGGGCCTGGAGGTGCGCACCGTCGCGGCGCTCGAGGAGTCCGCCGACGCCCCCGTGGCCGCACGCTGAGGTTCAACCCGTGCTATCGCGCTTTTTCATCGACCGTCCGGTCTTCGCCTGGGTATTGGCCATCATCATGATGATGGCCGGCACCATCGCCGCGCTCAACCTGCCGGTGATGCAGTATCCGGCGATTGCGCCGCCGCAGGTGGCGATCAACATCTCATATCCCGGAGCCTCCGCGCAGACGGTGCAGGACACCGTCGTGCAGGTGATCGAGCAGCAGCTCAACGGCATCGACAACCTCGACTACATCACCTCCGAAAGCAACGCGGACGGCACGGCGACCATCACGCTGACCTTCTCCCAGGGCACCAATCCGGACATCGCCCAGGTGCAGGTGCAGAACAAGCTGCAGCTCGCCACGCCGCTGCTGCCGCAGGAGGTGCAGCAGCAGGGCCTGCGCGTGAGCAAGCCGACGCGCAACTTCCTGGTCGTTCTCGGCTTCATTTCGACGAACGACTCGATGAGCAACGAGGACCTCACGGACTACGTTGCGACCAACGTCCTCGATCAGCTGAACCGCACGCCCGGCGTCGGCGACGTGCAGATGTTCGGTGCGCAGTACGCGATGCGCATCTGGCTCGATCCGGCCAAGCTCACCAATTACGCGCTGACCACCAGCGATGTGATTGCGGCCATCCGTGCGCAGAACGTGCAGGTCTCGGCCGGCCAGCTCGGCGGCCTGCCGGCGAGCCCGGGGCAGGCGATCACCGCCAGCATCATCGGCCCGACGCGCATGTCGACGCCCGATGAGTTCCGCAACATCCTGCTGCGCGTGAACGAGGACGGCTCGCGCGTGCGCCTGGGCGACGTCGCGCGTGTGAGCCTCAACGCCGAGAGCTACATTCGTGAAACCAAGTACAACGGCAAGCCTGCCGCGGGCGTGGCGGTCCGCATGGCGGTGGGTGAGAACGCGCTCGACACCGTAAAGGCCATCAACGAGACACTCGAGCGCCTCGAGCCGTTCTTCCCGCCCGGCATGGAGGTGGTTTATCCCCTCGACACCACGCCGTTCGTGCGCACCTCGATCATGGAGGTCGTCAAGACCCTCCTCGAGGCGTTCGTGCTGGTGTTCGTGATCATCTACCTCTTCATGCAGAACCTGCGCGCGACGCTGATTCCGAGCATCGCGGTGCCCATCGTGCTGCTCGGCACCTTCGGCATCCTGGCGGCGTTCGGTTTTTCCATCAACACGCTCACCATGTTCGGCCTGGCGCTGTCCATCGGCCTGCTGGTCGACGATGCGATCGTGGTGGTCGAGAACGTGGAGCGCGTCATGGCCGAGGAGGGCTTGTCGCCCAAGGAGGCGACGCGCAAGTCCATGGACCAGATCACCGGCGCGTTGATCGGTATTGCGCTGGTGCTGAGCGCAGTGTTCGTGCCGATGGCGTTCTTCGGCGGCTCGATCGGCGTGATCTACCGACAGTTCTCCATCACGCTGGTCTCGGCGATGGTGCTCTCGGTGCTGACCGCGTTGATCCTGACGCCGGCATTGTGCGCCACGCTGCTCAAGCCGCTGCCCCCCGGCGGCACGCACCAGGCCAAGCGCGGCCCGCTCGCATGGTTCAATCGCGGGTTCGAGCGCAGCCGCCAGGGCTACCGGCGCGGCCTTGCCGGCGTGCTGGCGCGCCCGGGCCGCACCATGCTGGTGTATGTCGGCATGGTGCTCGTCATGGCGTTCCTGTTCACCCGGCTGCCGTCGTCCTTCCTGCCGCCCGAGGATGCAGGCATTCTCTACGGCCAGGTTCAGACGCCGCCCGGCGCCTCCAAGGAGCGCACCTGGGAGGCGCTCGACAAGGCCCAGCAATATCTGCTCGAACACGAAGGCGACATCGTCGATGGCGTGCTGACGGTGAACGGCTTCAACTTCGCCGGCACCGGCCAGAACTCCGGGTTGATCTTCGTGAAGCTCAAAGACTGGAGCGAGCGCACCAAGCCCTCGCAGTCCGTGCACGCCCTGGCCGAGCGTGCCAACGCCTACTTCGCCAGCATCAAGGAAGCGATGATCATCACCATCGTGCCGCCGGCGGTCATGGAGCTCGGCAACGCCTCGGGCTTCGACATGCAGCTGCAGAACCGCGGCGGCTTGAGTCACGAGGAGTTTTTGGCGGCCCGCAATCAGCTCCTGGCCGAGGCCGGACAGCATCCGGCGCTGGTCGGTGTGCGGCCGAACGGCGTCGAGGATGCGCCGCAGTTCAAGCTCAACATCGATCGCGAGAAGGCGAGCGCGCTCGGCGTATCGCTCGCCGACGTGCACCAGACCCTGTCGACCGCGTGGGCTTCCACCTACGTCAACGACTTCATCGATCGTGGTCGCGTCAAGCGCGTATACGTGCAAGGCGAACCGTACGCGCGCATGCAGCCGGAAGATCTCAATCTCTGGTATGTGCGTAATGTCCATGGAGAGATGGTGCCGTTCTCGGCGTTTGCCACCGGCGAGTGGACCTACGGGCCGCAGAAGCTGACCCGCTACAACGGCGTGCCGTCCTACCAGATCCAGGGCGCCGCCGCGCCGGGCCGCAGCTCCGGCGAGGCGATGGAAATCATGGAGGAGCTCGTGGCGAAGCTGCCTGCGGG
>QGUO01000302.1 GCA_003242495.1 Pseudomonadota bacterium
GTCGAGAGCATCTACGACATCGTCTGGGCCGACGGGCCGGGCGGCCCGGTCACGTACGGCGATGTGTACCACCAGAACGAGGTGGAGCAGTCGAAGTACAACTTCGAGCTGGCCGACACCCAGGTGCTGTTCCGGCACTTCGAGGAACACGAGGCCGCCTGTCGGTCGCTGCTCGAGCACGACCTGCCCCTGCCGGCGTACGAGCAGATGCTCAGAACCTCGCACACCTTCAATCTGCTCGATGCACGTCGTGCCATCTCGGTCACCGAGCGGCAGGGCTACATCCTGCGTGTGCGGGCGCTCGCCAAGAGCGTGGCCGAGGCCTATTACAAGTCGCGCGAGGCGCTGGGCTTTCCGATGCTGGCCCGCGACGCGGCGGTGGAGGCCTGACCATGGCAAGGCGCGATTTTCTGGTCGAGCTCGGCACCGAGGAGCTGCCACCCAAGTCGCTGTTCACGCTGGCGCAGGCCTTCGCCGATGGCCTCGCCGAACGGCTCGCCGCGGCGCAACTCGCGCATGCCGGCGTCGAATGGTTCGCTACCCCGCGCCGCCTGGCCGTGCGGATTGCCAAGCTGACCGATCGCCAACCCGACCAGGAGGTAAAGCGGCTGGGCCCGGCCGTGAGCGCCGCGTTCGATGCGAGCGGCCAGCCGACCCGCGCGGCGCTCGGGTTCGCGGCCTCCTGCGGTGTGGCAGTCGATCAGCTTCAACAGGTGGACGGCCCGAAGGGCAAGGTGCTGCAGTACCGCGCAACGCGGCCGGGCGAGCCGACGCAGGCGCTGCTTCCCGGCATCGTCAACGCGACGCTCGCGGCCCTGCCGATCGCTAGGCGCATGCGCTGGGGGATGGGTGAACAGGAGTTCGTACGCCCGGTGCATTGGGTGGTCATGCTGTTCGGCACCGATGTCGTCGAGGCCGAGATCCTGGGCGTGCCGAGCGGCCGGCACTCGCGCGGCCACCGGTTTCACGCGCCGGGGAAACTCGCCATCGCGAGCCCGGCGCGCTACGTCGAGGTCCTGGAGACCCGCGGTCGCGTGCTCGCCGACGCCGCGCGACGGCGCGAGACGATTCGCTCGGGGGTCGCGGCCGTGGCCGAGGAGATCGGCGGCGAGGCGGTGATCGACGCGGCGTTGCTGGACGAGGTGACCGCGCTCGTGGAATGGCCGGTGCCGCTCGCCGGGCGCTTCGACGAGCGCTTCCTGGCGCTGCCGGAGGAGGTCCTCATCGCGACCATGCAGGATCATCAGCGCTATTTCCCCGTGCGTGACGCGACCGGCAGGCTGATGAACCGCTTCATTACCGTCGCGAACATCGAGAGTCGGGATCCCGACAAGGTGCGTGACGGCAACGAGCGCGTCATACGTCCGCGCCTCGCCGACGCGGCGTTCTTCTGGGATACCGATCGCAAACAGCCGCTCGCCGCCCGCCGGGCGGCACTCGAGAACGTGACCTTCCAGAACAAGCTGGGCTCGATGGCGGCCAAGAGCGAGCGCATCGTCACGCTGGCCACCCGCATCGCACAGGTGCTGGGCGCCGACGTCGAGGCGGCGCGGCGGGCCGCGGAGCTCTGCAAGTGCGACCTGCTCACCGAGATGGTCGGGGAGTTTCCGGAACTGCAGGGCGTGATGGGCCGCTACTACGCACAGCACGACGGTGAGCCCGCGGAGGTGTGCGAGGCGCTCGAAGAGCAGTACCAGCCGCGGTTCGCAGGCGATCGGCTGCCACACACGCCCACCGGTGCGATCCTGTCCATGGCCGACAAGCTCGATACGCTCGCGGGTATCTTCGCCATCGGACAGAAGCCGACCGGTACGCGCGATCCCTTCGGGCTGCGCCGCGCGGCGCTCGGCGTGCTGCGCATCCTGCTCGAGCGCAAGCTCGACCTGGACCTGGTGCAGTTGATCGAAGCTGCCGTGGCGCAGCAGCCGGTTGCGGCGCCGCCGGGCACGGCGACCGAGATCTGGCTGTACATGATGGAGCGGCTGCGCAGCGCGTATACGGAGGCCGAGAACGGCCGCCGCGTCACGGGCGAGATGCTCGACGCGGTGCTCGCCACGCGGCCGACGTCGCCCCTCGACATCGACACTCGGCTGCGCGCGCTCGAGGCCTTTCTGTCGCTGCCGGCGGCCGAGAGCCTGTCGAGCGCCAACAAGCGCAGCGCCAACATACTGCGCAAGGCGGGGGAGGAGGTCGGTGGCACGGTCGACCCCGAGCGCTTCCATGATGAGGCCGAGCGCCGGCTGTTCGAGCACGTGGTACGCATGGAACGAGTCATCGAACCGCTGATCGAGCGCCGCGAGTACACCGCCGCGCTGGATCGCCTCGCCGATCTGAAGGAGGACGTCGACGGCTTCTTCGATGCGGTGATGGTGATGGCGGAGGATGCGCAGGTGCGCAGCAACCGGCTGGCGCTGCTGGTACGCCTGCGCAATCTGTTCCTGAGGATTGCCGATCTGTCGTATTTGCCGGGGTGAGGGGGCGGCTCGTCACGTGCAGCTGCTGCGTTCGCTGATTTTCACGACCCTGCTGTTCGTCCTGACGCTCTGTTACGCGATCGTCGTGCTGGGGCTGGGCTGGGTGCCGGTGCACAGGCTGTACCGGATCGCGGCCCATTGGTCGCGTCTGCAGATGTGGCTGCTCGAGAAGCTTTGCGGTCTACGCTATGTCGTAACCGGCCTGGAGAACGTGCCGCCCGGCGCACATGTGTCGATGTGGAAGCATTCCTCGGCGTGGGAGACCATCGCCCAGGCGAGCATCCTGCCGCCCCAGGCCTGGGTGCTGAAGCGCGAGCTGATGTGGATTCCGGTGGTCGGCTGGGCGATGCGCTGGCTGAAGCCGATCGCCATCGATCGCAAGGCAGGGGCGGCGGCGGTCAACCAGGTCGTCGAGCAGGGGCGGCAGCGACTGGCCGAAGGCTTGTGGATCCTGATCTTTCCGGAAGGCACGCGCGTAGCCCCCGGTGAGACCCGCAAGTACGGCATCAGCGGGGCGCTGCTCGCCTCCAAGGCGGGCTGCAAAATCGTGCCCGTCGCACATGACGCCGGTCATTACTGGCCGCGGCGCGGCTGGATCAAGCGACCCGGCACCATCCACGTGGCCATCGGCCCGCCGATCGAGGCGGCGGGCCGCGATCCGCGGGAGCTGAACGAGGAAGTTCGCCAATGGATCGAAGCCCAGCTTGCGGCCATGCCGACCGCGCGCGCCGCGGCGCGGCAACCTGAGCCGCTGGCGCCGCAGACGTCGCCCAGATAGCCGGCCGATACGGCAAGCTTGACGGGTCTAGCGTCTTTAAAGCTGGTTAACGCATCGGGCGGTTTCCAAGCACCCCAACCCGAGACCATTAACTTTAACTAAACATCCAAGTTCGCGACCGAGAGGGCGTTCTTCTCGATGAATTCGCGGCGCGGCTCGACCTGATCCCCCATCAAGGTGGAGAAAATGTCGTTGGCGGCCTGCGCATCCTCGATCCGCACCTGGATCAGACGCCGGGTTTCGGGGTTGATGGTGGTTTCCCAGAGCTGCTCCGGGTTCATCTCGCCCAGACCCTTGTAGCGCTGGATCATCTGCCCCTTGCGCGCCTGATCGAGCAGCCAGCCGACCGCCTGCTTGAAGCTCGCAACCTCCTGGCGTTGGCCGCCCTTGGCCACGTAGGCGCCAGGCCGCAGCAAGCCGGCCAGCGTCTTGCCCAACTCAGCGATGCGGCGGTACTCGGCCGAATCGAAAAACTCTCGATGGATGTGCTTCTCGGTCGTCGACCCATGCTCGGTCCGCGCCACCAGCAGCTTGGGCGCACCGCCATCCTCGCCGGGCAGCACACGCACTTGATAGCGACGCGCCGCGTCGTCCTGGGCGTTGAGCTGCGCTTCGAGCGCCTGCCCCCAGGCGCTCAACCAGTCGAAGCGGTCGTGGTCGGCCAGGGTCACCTCGGGCACGTAGAGCATTTGCTCCAGCACGCGCTGGTCGTAGCGACGCGAGGAGCGCTTGATGATGGCCGCCACCTCCATCCACTGGCGCGCGAGCGTTTCGAGCGCCGTGCCGGTCATGGGCGGCTGGCCCGGATCGGCGTGCAGCTCTGCATCCTCCAGCGCCTGGCGCAGCAACATCGCGTTGAGCTCGTTGTCGTCCTTGAGGTAGTGCTCCTGCTTGCCCTTCTTGAGCTTGTAGAGCGGCGGCTGCGCGATGTAGATGTGGCCGCGCTCGATGAGCTGCGGCATCTGGCGATAGAAGAACGTCAGCAGCAAGGTCCGGATGTGCGAGCCGTCCACGTCCGCGTCGGTCATGATGATGATGCGGTGGTAACGCAGCTTCTCGATGTCGAAATCGTCGGCCCCGATGCCGGTGCCCAGCGCCGTGATGAGCGTGCCGACCTCGGCAGACGAGAGCATCTTGTCGAAGCGGGCCTTCTCCACGTTCAGGATCTTGCCCTTGAGCGGGAGGATGGCCTGGGTGCGCCGGTCCCTGCCCTGCTTCGCCGAGCCGCCGGCGGAATCACCCTCGACCAGGAACATCTCGGAACGCGACGGATCCTTTTCCTGGCAATCCGCCAGCTTGCCCGGCAACCCGGCCAGGTCCAGCGCGCCCTTGCGGCGAGTCATCTCGCGGGCGCGGCGGGCGGCTTCACGCGCACGCGCCGCTTCGAGAACCTTGGAGGCGATCGCCTTGGCCTGCTGGGGATGCTCGAGCAGGAATTCCTCCAGCTTGCTGCTGACGGCCGACTCGACCACGCCCTTGATTTCCGAGGAAACCAGCTTGTCCTTGGTCTGGGACGAGAACTTCGGGTCGTGCATCTTCACGGAAAGGATCGCCGTCAGGCCTTCGCGGGCATCGTCGCCGGTGGTGGCGATCTTGTCCTTGGCGTTGAATTCTTTTTCGATGTAGTTGTTCAGCGTCCGCGTCAGCGCGGCGCGGAAGCCCGACAAGTGCGTCCCGCCGTCCTTCTGCGGGATATTGTTGGTGTAGCAGTACATGCTCTCCTGGTAGGAGTCATTCCACTGCATGGCCAACTCCACCACGGTGGGTCCCTGCTGGGCCCGGAACCAGATGATGGTGTCGTGGATGGTGTTCTTGTTGCGG
>QGUO01000303.1 GCA_003242495.1 Pseudomonadota bacterium
GACCTGGACGACTTCGCGTTGCTCAACCAGATCATGGGCGAGTATTTCCAGGAGCCCTACCCGGCCCGCGCCCTTGGGCAGCGCGGCGACGCCGATCGCGGCGCGGGCCGGGTAGGGCTCCTGGAAATACTCGCCCATGATCTGGTTGAGCAACGCGAAGTCGTCCAGGTCCGTGAGGAACACGTTGAGCTTGGCCACGTGCGAGAAGTCGCCGCCCGCGGCATTGATCACGGCTTTGAGATTCTCGAACACGCGGCGGATCTGCGCGTCCATGGGGCCGGTCACCAGCTCGCCGGTCGCAGGGTCGAGCGGAATCTGCCCGGAGACGTACACGGTCTTGCCGCACTTGACGGCCTGCGAATACGGGCCCACGGCCTGGGGGGCATGCGGTGTGCTGATGATGGTGCGGGACATGGGAACCTCTTCGCCAAAGGTGTGGGCGCGCGTGGCGCGACGTGCGGCAAATATACTGGATCCGCGGCTGCCAAGGTCGACCGCCACGGCAGCATGAGGGCCGCGTCCGGCGCGACCGGCCGGGCGAGGCTACGCCAGCACGCGCGTGACGCGCAGGATCTCCGGCATCCTGCGCAGGCTCTTGATCACGTGCGCGAGGTGTTTGCGGTTCCTCACCTGCAGGTCGAAGATCAGCGTCGAGGCGTCCACGTCGCGCTCGTCCACCGCGACATGCTCGATGTTGGTCTCGGTGGTGGCGATGTTCGAGGCGATCGCCGCGAGTACGCCCATGCGATTGGTGACGTGCACCCGGATCTCCACGTTGAACAGCCGGTCCACGTTCGGTTGCCAGGTCACCGACAGCCACTTCTCGGGCTGCTTGCGATAGTTGCGCAGGTTGTTGCACGCCTCGCGATGGATGACCACGCCGCGCCCGCTCGACAGGTACGCCATGATGGGATCGTTCGGGATCGGGAAACAGCAGCGCGCATAGCTCACCACCATGCCTTCGGTGCCGGCGATCGCCAGGGGGCCGGTCTGCGAGACCGGCTCGACGGGAGCCTGCTTGTCCGGCGGCAGCAACCGGCGCGCCACCAGCGGCGCGAGCCGCTCGCCCAGACCGATTTTCTCGAAGAGCTCGTCCGGGCTCTTGAGGCCCAGCTCGGTGGCGACCGCCTGCAGACGGGCATCGGGAATCTTGCGCAGCGACAGGGAGAGCTCGCCGAGGCTCTGGTTGAGAAGTCGACGGCCGAGCTCGATGGCGTCCGAATGCTTCAGGTTCTTGAGGTAATGGCGGATCGCCGCGCGCGCCTTGGCGGTGACCACGAAGTTCACCCACGCGGGATTGGGCGTCGCACCCTTGGCAGTGATGATTTCCACGGTCTGGCCGTTGCGCAGCGGGGTGCGCAGAGGCACCAGGCGCCGGTCCACCTTGGCCGCCACGCAGTGATTGCCGATGTCGGTGTGCACGGAGTAGGCGAAGTCCACGGCCGTGGCGTTACGCGGCAGGCGGCGGATCTCGCCACGCGGCGTGAACACGTAGACCTTGTCCGGGAACAGGTCCACCTTGACGCTTTCCATGAACTCTTCCGAGTTGCCGCCGTGCTGCATGTCCATGAGCTGCTGCAGCCACTCGGCGGCGCGGTCGCGGTAGGCGCGCCCCTGGTCCTCGCCGGTCTTGTATTGCCAGTGCGCGGCGATGCCGGACTCGGCGACCCGGTTCATTTCCTCGGTGCGGATCTGCACCTCGATGGGCATGCCGTTGGGGCCGAACAGCGTGGTGTGCAACGACTGGTAACCGTTCACCCGCGGGATGGCGATGTAGTCCTTGAACCGGCCGGGCATGGGCCGGTAGAGGCCATGCACCAGTCCGAGCACCCGATAGCAGGTGTCCACCGAGTCCACGATGATGCGAAAGCCGAACACATCGATGATCGAGGCGAGCGGCGCGCGCTTGCGGCGCATTTTCTGGTAGATGCTGTACAGGTGCTTCTCGCGGCCCTCGACGCGGCCCTCGATGCCGGCCTTGGCGAGCGCGTCGCGCAGGTTCTCGGCGATCTTGCCGACGAACTGCTTCTGGTTGCCGCGCGCGCGTTTGAGCGCTTTCTCGATGACCCGGTAGCGGCTCGGATAGAGCGCCTTGAAGCCGAGGTCCTCGAGCTCGGATTTCACCGAGTGGATGCCGAGCCGGTTGGCGATGGGCGCGTAGATCTCGAGCGTCTCGCGCGCCACGGTGCGTCGCTTGGCCGGCGGCACGGCGCCGAGGGTGCGCATGTTGTGGGTGCGGTCGGCCAGCTTGACCATGATGACGCGGATGTCGCGCACCATGGCGAGCAGCATCTTGCGGAAGCTTTCGGCCTGCGCCTCGGCGCGGCTGCGGAACTGGATCTGGTCGAGCTTGGAGACCCCGTCGACCAGCTCGGCGACTTCTTGCCCGAAGCGCTCCGCGATCTCGTCCTTGGCGGTCGGCGTGTCCTCCATGACATCGTGCAGGATGGCCGCGATGATGGTCTGCGCATCGAGATGCAGGTCGGCGAGGATGTGGGCCACCGCCACCGGATGGGCGATGTAGGGCTCGCCGCTCAGGCGCTTCTGTCCCTGGTGCGCCTGTGCCCCGAACTCATAGGCCTCGCGGATCCGGTCGACCTGCGCCGGGGGCAGGTAGGTCTCGAGCTTGTTGAGGAGCTGCGTGACGCCTATCGAGCGTCTTCCGGTCGGCAGCAGGCCCAGAATGGAAGACGCATAGTCCATGACAACGAGCGATTCGGTTCGACGGTCAACTGTACTCGGACATCGGGGCGGTCGACACGGTGTACAAGCGTTTGCCACGCCGCTGCGGGCGACAGCCGGGACCCGTGGGCAGGGCCAGGCTGGTCGGGCCGCGCCGCGGGCGCAGCGTGGCCGCGCGGACCGCGCGCGTCATGCTCAGTCCCCGAGGCCCAGGTGCGGGGCGCGCAGCTCGCCGGACATCTCGATTTCCGGCATCGGCTCGGGGGCGGGCCGGTCGACTTCCTCGAGGATCTCCGGGCCGATGTGCCCCGCGGCGATCTCGCGCAGCGCCACGACGGTGGGCTTGTCGTTCTCCCACTCCACGGTGGGCTCGGCGCCGTTGGCGAGCTTGCGCGCGCGCTTGGCGGCCACCAGCACGAGCTGGAACAGGTTCGGTACGTTCTCGAGGCAGTCTTCGACGGTGATTCGGGCCATACTCTGTGTCCTGGGTCTCAAGTCCTGTGGCTAAATCCTGGGTCTCGAGGTCCTGGCATCCCGATGCCAAGTCGCGACCACTCCGGACGACCGGGCGAGCCGCTGTGGCGCCCGATTCGAGGGTCGTACAGTATACGCACGAACCGGCGTTCAGGGCGATTCCGGGCGTTCGCGCCGCTGCGCCACCGCGGTTTGCTGCCTGCCCGGCGCGCCCTTGGGGGGGCGCTTTCCGGGACGGAGCCACGGGGTCTCGCTGGGCCTGAGCCGCGCAGTGGTCCTCGGGGTGGCTGGGCCATTCCCCCTCAGGATTCCCATGCGCCGCACATTTTCCGTTACCATTGCGCGCCCCGCAGGGCTTTGTTTCGCAGCCGGGCCGGCCTCTTGCCGCCGCTGCTCCCGATCGGCGACGACTCGATTAGAGAAGATCTTCGGAGACATACGGCTATGACTTTTCGACCGACCCTGGTGGCGCTCGGCCTCGGCCTCGTCGCAACCGCGGCAACGGTGACGGCGCAAAGCAACAATCAGGGCGGTGCGACCGCCGGCGACGCCGAGCGCGGCGCCAGGCTGGCCTATACCTGCCACGGATGCCACGGCATCCCGAACTACCGCAACGCCTACCCGGGATACAAGGTCCCCAAGCTGGTCGGCCAGCAGGCCCCCTATCTCGAAGCGGCGCTGCGCGCGTATGCCACCGGCGAGCGCTCGCACCCCACCATGTTCTCGCAGTCGGAGTCGCTGTCCGATCAGGACCGGGCCGACATCGCCGCCTATCTGGAGAGCGGGGGCGTGCCCCAGGATCGCCCCGTGGTCGGCACGCCGCCGCCGGCGACCCAGACCTGTGTCGCCTGCCATGGCGACAACGGCGCCAAGGCGGTGATGGGCGACTATCCCGTGCTCGCCGGGCAGCACCAGGATTACCTGGAGCATGCGCTGCGCGATTACAAGAGCGGCCGGCGCAAGAACCCCATCATGGCGGGCATCGTCGCGGCCATCGACGACAAGGACATTCCTGCCATCGCCGCCTTCTTCGCGAACCAGCCGGGCCTGTGCGGCATGGAAGACCTTCGCAAGCATGGCGCGTGCAAGAAATAGCGTGAGCCGGCGCCGCGCGCGCCCGCGAGCCCCGGAAGGTCGTGTCGGCATCCGAGCTCACGGGTGACGCCCGCCGCCTCGCCGCCGGGGCTGAGCAGCTCGGCATCGCGCTGTCGGCGCACCAGGTCGCGACGCTCATCGGACTGCTCGATGAGCTCGACGATTGGAACCAGCGCATGAACCTGACCGCCATCCGCGAGCGTGGCCAGCAGATCACCAAGCATCTGCTGGACAGCCTGACGGTCCGGCCGTACCTGCGCGGGACCCGCGTGCTCGACGTCGGGACCGGTGCGGGGTTTCCGGGCCTGCCGCTCGCCGTGGTCGAGCCGCAACGGCAGTTCACGCTGCTCGACGCCACGGCCAAGAAGCTCCGGTTCGTCGATCACGTCGTGGAGCGCTTCGGACTCCCGAATGTCACGACCGTGCACGCGCGCGCCGAGGCCTACCGGCCCGCAGAGCGCTTCGATTGCGTGATGGCGCGCGCGGTCGGGCCGCTTGCGCGCTTCGTGCAGTGGGCCGGGCACCTGTGCGCGGGGGGCGGGCGGCTGCTGGCCATGAAGGGTCGCTATCCCGAGGCAGAACTGGCCGAACGATTGCCGAGCGGCTGGAAAATCGCCGGCGTGCAGCGCCTGACGGTGCCCGGTCTGGACGAGGAGCGTCATCTTGTGGAAATCTGCCGGTCACACGATCGCCTCCCCTCCGCCGTGAACACTCCGACCGGGTCGCAGTGTGCTCCGTATCCTATCACCATTTGA
>QGUO01000304.1 GCA_003242495.1 Pseudomonadota bacterium
GAGCATGCCAGCAACGTCAGGCGCCGCAAGCACTGCATGGTGAGTCTCCCCTCCCCGAAACCGGCGCGTACGCCGGTCATGGCTCATCGATGCCAATTTGTGGAGTGCGTCACACCTTGGGTCAGGCCTTCACTCCGTATTCGCTACGATAGCGCCGCAATGCCTCGAGCTGCTGTGAATCGCCGCCCGCTTGGAGATGCTCGATCAGGTCGTCGAGCTTGAGAATGCTCACGACCGGCAGACCCAGCGTCTGCTCGACCTCCTGCACGGCCGAGCGCTCGTCCCGGCCCCGCTCCTGGCGATCGAGCGCGAGTACGATGCCCGCCGGCTCGGCGCCCGCGGCGCGGATGATGTCGACGGCCTCGCGGATGGCCGTGCCGGCCGTGATGACATCGTCCACGATCAACACCCGCCCCGCGAGCGGCGCGCCCACGATATTGCCGCCCTCGCCATGATCCTTGGCTTCCTTGCGATTGAAGGCCCAGGGCAGGTCGCGCCCATGTCCATCGGCGAGCGCCACTGCCGTGGCGGCCACCAGCGGGATGCCCTTGTAGGCCGGGCCGAACAGCATGTCGAAGCGCAGCTCCGCGGCGACGATGGCCTGCGCGTAAAAGCGGCCGATCTCGGCCAGCGCGCGCCCGGAATTGAATAGCCCGGCGTTGAAGAAATACGGGCTCAGGCGTCCGGACTTGAGCTTGAATTCGCCGAAGCGCAGCACGCCGAGCTCGAGACAGAGCTCGATGAAGGAACGATGCGTTTGCGGTGTCATGGGGCGAAGTGTACCCGCATGGCGCGGGGGACCGCAGCGCCAGCGTCCGCCCCATGCCACGATCGGGTCCCAGCGGCCGGGGCGGCGCCCCTATACTTGGCCATGACTCGGCCATGGCGGGCCATGGCGGGACATGGGCGCCCGCGGCGCCCGTGCCTTTACACCCATTGGATATCGCTCGTTGAAATCGGTCGTCGATACCCCGGCAGACACTTCGGCAGACCGGCCGGCGGATGGCCCGGCCGGCGGCGCGCCGCCGCAGGTCGGCTGGTGGCAGGCCGTGTTGGTCTACCGCGAGCCCAAGGTGCTCGCGATGCTGTTCCTGGGCTTTTCCGCAGGACTGCCGTTCATGCTGGTGTTCTCCACGCTCTCGGCGTGGCTGCGCTCGGAGGGGATCGAGCGCACGGCCATCGGCATGCTCTCGTGGGTGGGGTTGATCTTCAGCCTCAAGTTCTTCTGGGCGCCGGTGATCGACCGTCTGGCCTTGCCCCTGCTCACCGCCTGGCTCGGGCGGCGCCGCAGCTGGATGCTGGTGGCGCAGATCGGCATCGCCGTGGCGCTCGCCCAGCTCGCCGGCAGCGACCCCTCCTCGGGCAGCCTGCTGCCCATTGCCGCCGTGGCGTTGCTGCTGGCCTTCTCCTCGGCCACGCAGGACATCGCGCTCGATGCCTGGCGCATCGAATCGGCGCCCGTCGCCCAGCAGGGCGCGATGGCCGCCGGTTATCAACTCGGCTATCGGGTGGCCATCATGGTCGGCAGTGCCGGCGCGTTGTGGATCGCCGCCGAGGCCGGCTGGCAGGCGGCCTATCTCACCATGGCGGCGCTCGCGGGCATCGGCATCGTCACCACGCTGGTGGTGAGCGAGCCGGTGCACAGCGCGCCGCGGGTCTCCGTGGAGCAGGAGCAGCGCGCAATGGCCTTCATCGCGAGCCGGCCGCATTGGCCGCGCATGCTGCGCGAGGCGGGAGCATGGTTCACCGGCGCGGTCGTCTGCCCGTTCATGGATTTCTTCGCGCGCTACGGTGCGAAGCTCGCGGTCCTCATCCTGGTGCTGGTGGGCACGTACCGGCTGACCGATTTCACCATGGGCGTGATGGCCAACCCGTTCTATCTCGACGTGGGCTATACCCTCAAGGAGATCGCGGCCGTCGCCAAGTTCTTCGCGGCCTTCGCCACGGTGCTCGGTGTGCTCGCCGCCGGGGTGCTGGTCGCCAAGCTCGGCGCCCTGCGTTCACTGGCGCTCGGCCTGGCGCTGACGGTGGTCTCCAACCTGGCGTTCATGATCCTGGCGCTGTTGCCCGATCCAGGCGCGGTGGCGCTCGCCCTGGTGGTGAGCGGTGACAACATCGCCATGGCCGTCGCCGGCACGGCGCTCATGGCCTACTTGTCGAGTCTGACGAGCCCGGCGTACACGGCCACGCAATACGCACTGTTCTCGTCCCTGTATGCCTTGCCCGGCAAGCTGCTGATGGGGTTTTCGGGGGCGTTCGTCGACCGCTTCGGCTACCCGCTGTTCTTCATCTACACCTCGCTGCTCAGCGTGCCGGCGCTCATCATGATCGTCTGGCTGTGGCGTGTCGCTCCGCGCGGGCTCGGCTGGCGACATGGCATGCACGCCCGAGCCGCACCCCGGGAGTCCGAGGGCCAGGAGCAAGCGGCGCGCCCATGAGTGCATCCGCGCGGACGATCTGCAGGCTCGATGCGCTCGAGGATCCCGGCTCGAGTGCGTTCACGCTCGGCAGCGGGCCATGGCCGCTGCGCGGGTTTCTGGTGAGACGTGGCGACGACGTGTTCGCCTACGTCAACCGCTGCCCGCATGCCGGCCATCCGCTCAACATGCGCCCGCACGAATTTCTCACGCCCGACCGGGCCTGGATCCTGTGCAACTCGCATGGTGCGATCTTCGAGATCGCCGGAGGACGATGCGTGGCCGGCCCGTGCGTGGGTCGCGCGCTCACTGCGATCGAAGTCGTGGTGCGCGACGGCTGGGTGGTGCTCGGGGAAGATCCCGACGCGCTCATCGCGCGTCACGCCTGAGCGGCGTGCCGCATCCGCCAACGAGCGACGCATGTCCGCGACGGTGTGCAGGCCGTGGTTCGGGACGGAACAGCGCGTGCGCCTATTGTTGCGGAAGATGTCGGCGATTCGGTGCTGATGACCGCGCGAAAGCCGTAATCGAGCAGTGCCCAGGGGGGGCCAACAAGGTCCGCTAGAATTCGGGTCCGCTAGAATTCGCGCGGGCCCGGCCATTCCGAATAGCCGGAGGTTTCGCTGCGGTCCAGACTGGTCAGCGGATCGACCCAAAGCATCTGCAGATCGCGCTCGGACTCATAGTCCTCCGGATCGACATCCACCGAGCCCGTCCAATCGTCCGGTGCGTGCGCTTCCTCGAACTCCAGCTCGTCCCAGGTATCGAGATCGAATTCTTCGAGGGTGCCGTCGTAGTGCTGCACTTCGATGGTGCCATCGTCGCGATCGATGGCCACGACTTCCAACAACGCTCCGTCGGGACGGCGATACCACTCACCTATGAACGGAATCGGCGAGACCATGGCGATCCTCCGGGCGGGAGCGGAAAGAGTCTCCAACGCGCGGCGTTCGTTGGAACGCGCGAATCCAAGAACCGTGTGACCCTTTTAGCGCCGCCCGCACGGCGTTTCAAGTCGCATATTTCCCGCAAGCCAGGCGCGGCGCGCGGCCAGGATTCAGACGCCGATGCGCTCGTACTCCAGGTCCCAGACGCCATGTCCGAGTCGTTGGCCGCGGCGTTCGAAGCGCGTGAGCGGACGCACCGAAGGGCGTGGCACGAAACCGTCCGCGGTCCGCGCGCGGAATGCACTCGAGGCGCCCAATACTTCGCGCATGTGGTGTGCGTACGGCTCCCAGTCGGTGGCGAGCCGCAGCGTGCCGCCGGGCGCCATCACGCGCGCGAGCAGGGCGACGAACTCCGGCTGGATCAAGCGTCGTTTGTGGTGTCGCTTCTTCGGCCACGGGTCAGGGAAGAAGATGTGCACGATGTCGATTGCCGCGGGGGGAATCTGCTGCGCCAGCACTTCGACGGCGTCGTGAGCGATGACCCGAAGGTTGTGCAGGTCGGCCGCTTCGGCGCCGAGCAACAGGTGCCCGACGCCGGGGGGATGCACTTCGATGCCGAGGCAGTCTACCTCAGGGTGCTCACTCGCGAAGGCCAGCAGCGCCTCGCCGGCGCCGAAGCCGATTTCGATCATGCGCGGCGCGCGCCGGCCGAACACCCGCTCCAGATCGAGCGGCTCAGGCGCGAAGTCCAGGCCGAAGCGCGGCCACGACTCGGTGAGCGCGCGCTGCTGGGCGGCGGTGGTCCGGCCCGCGCGGATGACATAGCTGCGCACCGAGCGGCGCAATTCGGGCGGCACGGAATGGGGATGGCGAGAATCCGTCACGTCGGCAGAAGCTCAGAATGTATGGACCGAAACGGTGTGGGTTCGATACGGCGAAGGGCGCGCATTCTCGCCAAGCGCACGCGCTTCGCCAAGGACTGTCTTGCAGCCAACGCGGCGCCGCCGCGTGCCTCACAGCGTGTGTTCGGGCGTGTCGCAGGCGCCCTGCGGCTCGACCTGCTCGAAGCGCTCGACGATGGCGGCGTTCTGCGCCGCCGCGCCGGAGATTGCGGGCTGCTTGACGATGCGGCCCGTGAAAATCGCGAGCGCAGGTTGCTGCGGCTCGCTGCGCAGCGCCTCGTAGGCCTGGCGCAGCGCACCCTGGTCGGCCGGCTCGATCACCCGCAGCTCGAGCCCGGTCAGGCACTCCTCGAGCAACGCCATGGCGCCGGTCAGGCGGTACATGCCGCGCAGCCGCAGAGCGGGTTCGAGCGGCACGTATGCACGTTGCAGGGTGATGTCGTAGTTCAGGCCCGACTCGATCTCGCGGCCTTCGAGGTCGCGCTTGCGCAGCGTGACGGCGTCCTCGATCGAGAACACCTCCGGCGCGGGACGGCCGCCGCGCAGCACGACCAGCGCGCGCGCCTCATCGAGATCCCATCGGCCGATGTCGTCGAATACGCCGGTGGGCTCGGTGCCGAGATAGGTGGTGCGCAGGAAATAGACACCGTCCGGGCGCAGGTCGAGCTCGTAGCGGATGCCCGCGCAATCCGCGCAGGGCAGAACCCCCGAATACAGGGCCGGTGGTTGCGGCCCGGCAAGCGTCGGCGCGTCCGTTGCCGCGGGCGGGTCGGGCTCGCCCGAACCCCCCTCGGGCGC
>QGUO01000305.1 GCA_003242495.1 Pseudomonadota bacterium
CGCAAGCCACAGCGCGCGTGCGGGCCAACGCAGCGCGGCCCAATCGAGCCCCGCGAGCGCATCCTCGGTCTCGCCCCGGCCTTCGTCGTAGGCGCCCTCGCTGCGTCCCACACCGCGGAAATTGAAACGCACCGCCACTGCGCCCAACTCGTTGAAGGCGCGGGCCAGCATATGCACCACCTTGTTGGTCATGGTGCCGCCGTGCAGCGGATGCGGATGACAGATGACGCCGACGGCCTGCGCGCCAGCCCCCGGCAGGGTCTCCACCAGCGCCTCGAGGTTGCCCGCCGGACCGGCGATAGACGCCGGCTCGGCGGCCGGCCGTTGTACGCTTGAACTCATGTCACGCTCCTGGAAAGGACCCGAATACTGTCGCAAACCTTGCGCCCGCGCCAGGCGCCTCGCTCCACACCGGCGCGCCAGCCGGGTAATATCGGGCCAAGCGCGGCGCCGGCGAATGTCGGCCGCCGCTGATCCACCCAAGTGACGTGCATCGTGAGCCAAGACCCTTCCCAGGACACCGCTGCCGCGATCATCCGCCGCGAGGAGGCGGTCTGCGCCCGTAACTACGCGCCGCTGCCGGTCGTGCTGGTGCGCGCCGCAGGCGTGCACGTCTGGGACGAACGCGGGCAGCAGTATCTGGACATGATGAGCGCCTACTCGGCGGTCAGCCACGGCCATGGGCATCCGCGGCTGGTCGCAGCGCTCACGGAGCAGGCACGCCGCGTGGCCGTCGTCTCGCGCGCCTTCCACAGCGACCGGCTCGCGCCCTTCCTGGAACGGGCCTGTCGCATGACCGGCATGGACAAGGCGCTACCCATGAACACCGGCGCCGAAGCGGTCGAGACCGCGCTCAAGGCGGCCCGCAAGTGGGCATACGAAGTGAAAGGCGTGGCCGAGGACGATGCTGAGATCATCGCCTGCGAAGGCAACTTCCACGGACGCACGCTCGGCGCCGTCGCCCTGTCCACGGAGGCGCAGTATCGCGAAGGATTCGGACCGTTCATGCCCGGCGTGCGCATCGTCCCCTACGCCGACAGCGACGCGCTCGAGCGCGCCATCACGCCCAACACCGCGGCCTTCCTGGTCGAGCCCATCCAGGGCGAGGCCGGGATCCGCGTGCCGCCGCCCGGATACCTGGCGCGCTGCGCCGAGATCTGCCGCCGGCATCGTGTGCTGCTGCTGGTGGACGAGGTGCAGTCCGGTCTTGGGCGCACCGGGCGGCTGCTCGCCTGCGAGCACGAGAACGTCGTCCCGGACGGCTTGATTCTCGGCAAGGCGCTCGGCGGCGGGCTGCTGCCGGTGTCGCTGTTCCTGGCGCGCCGTGAAATCATGGACGTGTTCCGGCCCGGCGATCATGGCAGTACGTTCGGCGGCAGTCCGCTGGCCTCGGCCGTGGGGCTCGCTGCGCTCGAGACGCTCGAGGCGGAGCGGCTGGTCGAGCGCAGTGCCGAGCTGGGCGAACACCTGCTCGCCGGGCTGCGCGCCATCGACAGCCCGCTGATTCGCGAGGTACGCGGCAAGGGGCTGTGGTGCGGCGTGGATTTCGATCCCGCACGCATCAGCGCACGCACCGTCGCCGAGCGACTGCTGGCGCGCGGTATCCTGACCAAGGAGACGCACGAAACGGTCATCCGCTTCGCGCCGCCGCTGATCATCGAGCGGGCGCAGATCGACTGGGCGCTCGAACGTATCCGCGATACCGTGCGCGAATGCGAGGCGCTCGTCCGCACGTCCAAGGAAATTCCCTGAGGCGCCCTCGGGGAACCTTGCGCCGCAATGCGGCGTACACCCAGAGTCGGCCGAGTCCGCGGGCCCACGAACATTCACCAGGGAAGGCATGCGACGCGCGGGAGCAGCTTGCAAGCTTTTTCGAGCCGGTCCGAGCTCGCCGCGGCCCCATCGTCGTCGGGCCAGGCCGCATCGCCGGGTCAGCTCAGGTACGGCAACACCCATCTTCCGAGGCAGCAGCGATGAAACTGACATCCGACAGCTTCCAACACGAGCAGCGCATCCCCGAGCAGTTCGCCTTTGGCGCGCACGACCCGGTGCTGCACATCCGGTTGGCGGCCAACCACAATCCGCACCTGAAGTGGAGCGATGCGCCCGCAGGCACGCGCTCGTTCGTGATCGTGTGCGTCGATCCCGATGCGCCGAGCCTGCCCGACGACGTCAACAAGGAGGGCCGTGTGCTGCACCACGACCTGCCGCGCGCGAACTTCTATCATTGGGTCATGGTGGACATTCCGGCGCACATCACCGAAATCGCGGCCGGCAGTTGTTCGAGCGGCATCGTGGCCGGCGGCAAGCGCGACCTGGCCGGCCCGCCGGGCTCACGTCAGGGCATCAACGATTACACGAGCTGGTTCCAGAACGATACCGACATGGCGGGCACGTATCGCGGCTACGACGGCCCCTGCCCGCCGCGGAACGACATGCGCGTGCATCGCTATCACTTCACGGTCTATGCGTTGGACCGCGAGCGCGTGCCGATCGAAGGAGAGGACTTCACCGCACCGCAGGTGCTGGAAGTCATTCAGCCGCTGGTGCTCGCCGAAGCGCGGCTGACCGGCACGTACGCCATCAATCCGGACGCAGGCTGAGCTATTGCGGGTCGACCGCGCGCGGCGTTCCCTCGATCGCGAGCAGCTCGACGTCGAACAACAGCGTCGCGTTCGGCGGGATGGTGCGCCCGGCGCCCCGCGCGCCGTAGCCGAGATGCGAGGGCACGATGAGCCGGCGGCGGCCGCCGGCTCGCATCCCTACGACGCCTTCGTCCCAGCCCTGGATCACTTCCTTGCCACCGACCGTGAACCGGAACGGCTGGCCGCGATTGCGCGAGCTGTCGAACTGCCGGCCCTTCTGGTCGGGGGCATCGGGCGCGTGCAGCCAGCCGGTGTAATGGACCACCGCGACCTGCCCGGCGGCGATGGGCTCGCCCGTGCCGACCGCCAGATCGATTGCGATCAGCTCGGGAAGCGATTCCTGCCCAGGGGCGGTCGGCCGCGACGGGGGCTCGCGCCCACAGCCGGCCAGCGCCAGCACCCCTGCGGTCAGCAGCGCCGTCGCGAAGGCCGCCTTCATGACGCGTCCTGCGCCGGAGAGAGCGACAGCAGCAGCCGGTTCAGGCGCTGCACGAATGCGGCCGGGTCGGCCAGTTGCCCGCCATCGGCGAGCGTCGCCTGCTCGAACAGCAGCATGGCGAGATCATCGAACGAGGCGCCGGCCTCCAGGGCTGCCAGGCGCTGCAACAGCGGATGCGTGGGATTGATCTCGAGACACGGCTTGGCGGCCGGCACCTTCTGCCCGGCAGCCTCGAGGATCCGGCGCATCTGCACGCCGAGATCGTGCTCGCCGAGCACCAGGCAGGCCGGAGAGTCGGCAAGACGTGCCGTGACCCGCACGTCGCTCACCTTGTCGCCGAGCGAGGTCTTGATGCGCTCCACCAGGGCCTCGTGCTCCTTGGACAGCGACTCTTGCGCCTTCTTCTCCTCCTCGGTCTGCACGGCGCCCAGATCGAGATCGCCGCGCGCGACGTTACGGAAGCGCTTGCCGTCGAACTCGCGCAGGTGATCCATCAACCACTCGTCGACGCGGTCCCAGAGCAGCAGCACCTCGATGCCCTTCTTGCGCAGCACCTCCAGGTGCGGGCTGGAGCGCGCCGCGGCGAAGGTGTCGGCCAGCACGTAATAGATGGAGGTCTGTCCCGGCTTCATGCGCGCCACGTAATCCTCGAGCGCAACGTCCTGCTCTTCCTTGTCCGTGTGCGTGCTCGAGAAGCGCAGCAGCTTGGCGATGCGTTCGCGATTGGAAGGATCCTCGGCCGGCCCCTCCTTGAGAACGGTGCCGAATTCCTTCCAGAACGTGCGGTACTTCTCCGGATCGTCCTTGGCGAGCTTGGCGAGCATGTCGAGCACGCGACGCGTGAGGCCGGTGCGCATGGCGTCGATCTCCGGATCGTGCTGCAGCATCTCACGAGAGATGTTGAGCGGCAGATCGGCCGAATCGACCACGCCTTTCACGAACCGCAGATAGAGCGGCAGAAACTGCTCGGCATCGTCCATGATGAACACGCGGCGCACGTAGAGCTTCAGCCCGCGCGCGGCGTCCCGCTGCCACAGATCGAACGGCGCGCGCGCCGGCACGTAGAGCAGGCTCGTATATTCGCGCTTGCCTTCGACCTTGCCGTGTGACCACGCGAGCGGATCGGTGAAATCATGCGTGACGTGACGGTAGAACTCGCGGTAATCCTCTTCCTTCAACTCGTTGCGCGGACGGGTCCAGAGCGCCTGCGCATGGTTGACGGTCTCGTACTCCGGCTGCGCCTGCGCATCTTCCTTGGCCTTGTCCGCTGCGTCGGCGCTGCGTGGCATGCGCACCGGGAACGCGATGTGATCCGAGTAGCGCCGCACGAGCTGGCGGATGCGGTAGGGATCGGCGAACTCGCGATCATCCTCCTTCAGGTGCAACACGATCTTCGTGCCGCGCTGTGGCAGCTCGACGTTGGAGACCGTGAACTCGCCGTCGGCGCGCGACTCCCAGTGCACGCCGGCCGCGGCAGGCTCGCCGGCGCGACGCGAGAACACCTCGACGCGATCGGCGACGATGAACGAGGAGTAGAACCCCACGCCGAACTGGCCGATGAGCAGTGCATCCTTCTTCTGATCGCCCGTGAGCCTGGAGAGGAACTCGGCGGTGCCGGACTTGGCGATCGTGCCAAGGTGCTCGATGGCCTCCTGGCGCGTCATGCCGATGCCATTGTCGGTGATCGTCAGCGTATGCGCCTTGTCGTCCGCCTCGATGGTGATGGTCAGCTCGGACTCACCGTCGAGCAGCTCGGGCCTGGCCAGCGCCTCGAAACGCAGCTTGTCGCAGGCGTCGGACGCATTGGAGATCAGCTCGCGCAGAAAGATCTCCTTGTGGCTGTACAGCGAGTGGATCATCAGCTTGAGCAGCTGCTTGACCTCCGCCTGGAATCCCAGCGTT
>QGUO01000005.1 GCA_003242495.1 Pseudomonadota bacterium
ACATCCAGGTCGGCGCGGCGATCGCCCTCATCCTGCCGCTCGTGCTGTTCTCCTATGCACTGGCCGCGGCCCGCGCGCGCAGGCTCCTTCGCGAACCGCGCGCCATGCGCATCATGAACCGCGCAGCCGGCACGACGATGGCGGGCGCCGCGCTCGTCGTGGCGACGCGCTGAGCGCCGGCGCCGCCGCGCTCAGCGGGACCGCCGGAATCGGGCTCTATCCTGTCCAAGCGCCGCGTCCAGCTGAGTCAAGTCAATTTTCGTGATCGACCTATATTCAAGGCGACCGTCGGCAGAACGGCGCTTTTCGGGGGGGGAAGCGATCACGTGAAGCAGGCATCATCGTTGCCCGGCCATGCGGACCGAACCATACAGTTCGGCGACGTGTCCATCGCGGAGTTGTGCCTCACGCCGGTCGCGAAAGGGCGGGCGGTCGACCTCAGTCGTCACCCGGAGTCGCTGCGGGCGCTGATCTTCGTCCTCAGCGGAGAGCTTTGCTTGCGCGACCGCGGGCAGTCGGTGCGGCTGCGTGCACTCGAATGGAGCTTCTGCGATGCCGGCCCGATGTCGCTTTCTGTCACGGCGGACACCCGCGCGCTGGTCTTGACGGTCCCGGCCGCGGCGCTTGCCGAACACGTCCGGACGGCCGTCCACTCGGCCGCGAGCGGGGTGGATAAAGTGCTCCTCGAGTGCGTCAGATCAGCGCTGGCGACCGCCAGCGTGCTCACTTCCCAGGCGCGCGCCGAGCTCGGCAATGTGCTGATCGAGCTCGCTGCGCTCGCGCTGCGGGAGAAAACCGTCGCGGCACGCAAGATTGCCGGCCGCAAGATGTTGTGCGAACGCGTGAAGCGCTTCGTCCACCGGAACCTGCGCAACAGCACGCTCTCGATCGACGATATCGCGCGGACGTTCAATTGCACGAAGCGCTACCTGCACAAGGCATTCAGCAACGAAGAGCGCAGTCTCAATCAGTTCATTTGGGATCTGCGCCTCGAGCGTTGTAGTCAGGATCTGGTGAGTCCGGACCTGGCGGGCAGCTCGATCACCGACATCGCATTCAGTTGGGGGTTTCGCAGCGCGCCGCATTTCAGCCGGGCGTTTCGCCGACGCTTCGGGGTGTCCCCCAGTGCCTACCGCGCACGGAACACGTCGATCGGCGCGCCAGCACCGGCCGTTCCGCACATTCCGGAGTCCCGGCGGCGGGTGATGGCGCACGATCCGTGCGGCGAGCGGCGAGTGCCGGCGCTCTGAGCTCAGATGGGACCGCCCAGAGGAAGGCCAGCGAGCTCGCGCTCGACGCGGGACCGGTGTCGCCACGGCTCGCATCGCCCTTCGACCGCGGCAAGCCGCCACGTGCGCGGGGTGCAGTGGTAACGCTTCTTGAAGGCACGAGCAAAATGCGCAGCGTCCTTGAATCCGGCGCCGAGCGCAATTTCGGTAATGGACTTGGCGGCAAAACGCGAGTTGCGCAGATCGGCGGCCGCCTTTTCGAGCCGTCGCTGCCAGATCTGGGCCGTGGTCGAGATCCCGGTGTTTTTGATCATGATCTCGTCCAGGTGTCGGCGGCCGATGTCCTGCGCCGCGGCGATATCCCTGGCAGTCAGCGTGGTGTCGGCGAGTCTTGCGTCGATCAGGGTCAGTGCCGCATGGACCCGCCATCCCATGCCGCGCTCGGGCTTCGGGTCGAGCCCGCGCAAGATGCCCAGCAAATGGACCAGGCTGGCGAAAGCCACGTCGCTCTCATTGTCGTCGAGCAACGGGGCGAGATCACGCATGTGCTGCAGCATCCCGCGCAAGAGCATCGCGCCGGGATCGTTTCCGCTGATGAGGGACGCGGTGAGCTCGACGATGTGCGGATAGCGGTCGACGATCATCCAGCGCGGCATGCGCATCAATATGAAATGCGAGAAACACTCGCGCACTTCGAGGTCGAACGGCTGCCGCTCGTCCAGCAGGCATATGCCGCCGGGCTGCAGACGACACTGGCGCTGCTGCTGCGAGATGGCCATGGCGCCCTGAAGCTGCAGAATGACCGAGAACGCATGACGTTCGGCGCGGTCATCGCCGTCCGGCCGGTATTCGACGGCGACCTGCGGCGACAGCACGGTCCAGATCGACCCCAGGCTGAACTTGCTGCCCGTCAGCGATCCCTCCCTGGGAATGCCATGCAGGTCCCGGATCGTGAGCCCGGGAAAGAAGGAGCCGGCGGTCTTGCGCCACACTCTGGCCCGCTGCGGCTCGGCCACGCTGCGCAGATCGAGCGATGAGCTACGACGTGGTGCGATCAGGGTCTCCATGAGCGTGCGATGCGGCACTCGTACTTGTTACAGCCCTTGTGGACAGATGTGGCGAGGGGATCGTCGTCTGCGTAGTCGCTGCGACCTTACGAGCCGGCAGTTGACCGTTCACGATGCGACGCTGAAACTTCCACGTGCCGTCCTGGTGCACGAACTCATCCTCGTAACGTGCGAGGATCACCATCGCGGGGGCGCCCGACGTGCCCGGTGCAATGAAGGCGGACATGCTGGTCGCCCGGGCCTGCTGGCCCTCCACGGCGATTTCTTCATTGAAGAACACATGGAAATTGGGCTCGCCTACCCCGGAAGGGTTGGACGCAATCGTGTCGCGCAGGAAGTTCGCGATGGCGGCACCGCCTACCAGTGTGTGGCTCCCGGGGCCGCCGACGTAGACCGCGTCGTCCGTCCAGAGTTCCGCGAAGCCATCGAAATCACGGGCGTCGATCAGACGGCCGTAGGCGTGCATGAGGTTGCGAATCGAATCGTGCGCCTGCGCTGTCACGAGCTCCGCACGGATCGAGGCCAACGCCTGCTCCCCTGTTTGCTGGTGCGACGTGCAGCCAGGCGCGAAGCAGGCCAGGCCTGCACCAGCTGCGGCGAGCACTGCCCATCGCGCCGTCACCGTACTTTGATTCGTCATGTCTGCCCTTTCGCCTTTCGACACCGGTTCTGTGCGAAGCTTGTCGCACCCGGCAATCCTGAGAAGGTCACGCCTTCCGGCAAGCAGTTACCTTTCGGATAATAAGGACCGAACGCGATGTTTCGCAACGAGTTCACTGTCAGGCAACCGCGAGGGCGCTATCTGCATGGCAGGGTGTGCGGGCACTCGTCTAGACTGAGCAACCGCCGTGCGCGGATGTCATCGCGTCTGAAACGAGCCATTGCGACATAGAAGAATTCGGAATCATGCGTTCAGAATGCTGGAGGGGCACCGTAGCGGGTCGGATTCTCAACAGGCGACCGGTCTTCACGGCGGCCATCGGCCTCGCGGCCTTTGCTCTCGCCTCATGCGGTGGCTCGTCCGCGCCGAGTACCCCGGCCTCCTTCGGCGCCATCGATCGCGAGCGCCTGCTGGCTGCCGACCACGCCCCAGGCGACTGGCTGACCAGCGGGCGTGACTTCGGCAAGTCGCACTTTTCACCGCTGACTCAGATCAACCGCGACAACATCGCGCGTCTCGGGTTCGCTTGGCAATTCTCCACCGGCACCACTCGCGGGTTGGAAGCCACGCCCATCGTGGTCGACGGTGTGATGTACACCTCCGGCCCGACAGGGCGGGTCTACGCAGTGCGTGCCGATACCGGCGCGAGCATCTGGACCTTCGATCCTCGCAATGACGGTCAGGTCAATCGCTACGCCTGCTGTGATGAAGTCAATCGTGGCGTGGCCGTGTGGCAGGGCATGGTCTACGTGGCTTCGTTGGACGGCCGCCTGTTCGCCCTCGATGCCGCCACCGGCGCGGAGCGTTGGGTGGTGGACACCTTCATCACGAAGGACCGCGGCTATACGAGCACGGGCGCGCCGGAAGTGGCCGGTAACGTCGTCGTGATCGGTAACGCCGGCGCCGACTACGATGCACGCGGATACATCTCCGCTTACGAGCTGAAGACCGGCAAGCTCGCGTGGCGCTTCTTCACCGTGCCCCGCGATCCGGCGTTGGGTCCGCAGGAGCATCCGGAGCTCGAGATGGCGCTCGAGACCTGGGACCCCAAGAGTCGCTGGGACGTGGGCGGGGGCGGCACGGCTTGGAACGCGATGGTCTACGATCCGGAGCTCAACCTGCTTTACGTCGGCACCGGCAACGCGGCGCTGTTCAATTGGCACGAGCGCAGCCCGGCCGGCGGCGACAATCTCTTCCTGAGCTCGATACTGGCGATCAATCCCGATACAGGCCGGCTCGTCTGGCATTACCAGCAAACGCCGCGTGAAAGCTGGGACTATACGTCCGTGCAGCCGATGATCCTCAGTGATCTGAAGATCGACGGCCGCACGCACAAGGTCCTGCTGCATGCTCCGAAGAACGGATTCTTCTACGTGCTGGAGCGTGCCACGGGCAAGCTGCTGCGCGCACACAAGTACGTACCGCTCAATTGGGCAACGCATGTGGACCTGGAGACAGGACGTCCGGCGATCGACACGGAGGCGGTCGATTATCGCGACGGCCCCAAGTTCGTCGTGCCGTCCGGCATGGGCGGACATAGCTGGAACCCCATGGCCTACGATGCCTCCAAGGGCATCGTCTACATACCGGCGATCGAAGGCGGTGCGCTCACATGGGATCCCACGAAGGGCCACGAATACCGGCCGCGCATGACCAACGCCGGTACCAGCATTCTTTTCGGCAACATGCTGCACATGGATCCGGACAGGCTTCAGGAGCCGATGCGCTCGGCGCTGCGCGCGGTGCAGGCCGACGGTCGTGCGCAGTCCTGGTCGGTGCTGAAAGCCTTCGACCCGGTCACGGGAAAGACGCTGTGGGAGCGCCGCAGTCCCGACTACTGGGACCGCGCCGGTGTCCTGGCGACCGCTGCGGGCCTGTTGTTTCAGGGAGACGACCGCGGTTTCTTCCGCGTGCTCGATGCTGATACGGGCGCCGTGCTCAAGGAAATCGAAGTGGGTACTTCGATCATTGCCGCGCCGATGACCTACATGGTCGACGGTGTGCAGTACGTCGCCGTGATGGCGGCTTGGGGCGGCGGGGGTTGGTTCGCGCCGCATCCCACGAGCGCGGCGGTGAAGCGGGGTAACCTGGGGCGGATCGTGGCGTTTCGCCTCGATGGCGGCGACGTGCCGGTTCCTCCGCTGTTGGGAGATCCCCCGCCGATACCAGAGCCGCCTCCGCAAACGGCCGACGCAGAGACGATTGCTCGCGGAGCGAACCTGTTTCGCGGCTCCTGCAGCCTTTGTCATGCAAACACACCGCACGGCATGACACCCGATCTGCGCCGGATGAGCGCCGGCACGCATCAGGCGTTTCAGCAAATCGTGCGAGGCGGTGCACTGCGCGCTCGAGGCATGCCCCAGTGGGACGATGTATTCTCGGAAGAGGACGTCGAAGCGATCCGCGCGTATCTGATCGACGAGGCGTGGCTGGCATACCGGGCGCAACAGGCCGGCAGGCGGGCCGAGCCGGATGCGGCGGCGCCGGCGCAGCTCGCGCATTGAGGATTAGAGTGGAAATCGGATCCGCTCTTGGGAGGTAAGTGAGACAGACATGAAGATCCATCGCTCAATGGCTGGAGGGATGCTTGCCCTGCTGGCCCTCATGCCAGCGCTCGCAGCGGCACAGGCCAACAACCTCACGATCGAACAGCGGCTGCAACGCGTGGAGGACGAGCTTGCCATCCACCGCGTGCTGGTGGACTATGCCGCGACCCAGGACGCTCGCGATTATGACGGCTACGTCGCGTTGTTCGCCAAGGAAGGCGAATGGGTGAACGGCACGGCCGTGTACAAAGGCCGCGAAGCGATCAAGAATATGCTGATCGGCCTTTACGGCGCGACGCCGCCCGGCTACGTCAACAACGAGAGCTACCACCTCACCTCGAACCCACAGATCGACGTGCAGGGTGATCGAGCCACGGCGCGCTCACGCCACTTGCTCGTCATGCGCGGTCCCAACGGCGAGCCGATCCCCGCCCTTGCGGGCCGCTACGAAGACGAGCTCATCCGGGAAGATGGCGAGTGGAAGATTCTGCGTCGGGTCGACTATCCGGTCATGCCGACGGCCGAAGAGTGGATGAAATTCATTCGTGAGCGCAGGGCGGGCGCACAGTGAGAAGTGGAGAAACCATGAGACGCATGATTTTGATTGGTATGGTCTGCGCGCTGGCGCAGCAGGCCGCCCATGCCCAAAGAGGCATTGAAGCCGAGATCGATGCTTTGACTGCCAGAGTCGAGAAGCTGGAGGGCACCCGCGCCATCAAGAAGCTGCAACGTGCATTCGGCTTCTATGTCGATCGGGGTTTGTGGGGCGAGGCGGCAGACTTGTTTACCGATGACGGCACGATCGAGATCGGCCTGGACGGGGTCTACGTCGGGAAGGCACGGATCAAGGAGTACTTGCAGCGCCTGCATGGCGGTCAGGAAGGATTGATCTACGGGCAGCTCAATGAATGGGTGACGCTGCAGCCGGCAGTTTTCATTTCCGCCGACGGCCGCAGCGCGACGGCGCGCTGGCGCGACCACGGCATGCTCGGTCAGTACAAGCAGCATGCCGAATGGCGTGATGGCATCTATGAGAACACCTATGTAAAGGAGAACGGGGTCTGGAAGATCAAGTCGATGCACCTCTACATCAATTTCGTTGCTCCATACGAGAAGGGCTGGGCGCGGCTCAAGCCCGGCGAGGGGCTGACGCGCAGCGAGGCGTCCCGGCAGTTTCCGCCGGATCGGGAGCCCACCGTGCATTACCGACCCTTCCCCGAAACTCAGGTGCCGCCGTTCCAGGCGCCCAACCCAGTGACCGGCAAGCCGGTGAAAGGAGCACTGTGATGCGCGCAAGAAAAGTTGTATTGCAGCTCTGCTGCCTCGGGATCGCCGCGTTTTCGCCGCTGCTCGCGACCACGCCGGCCGTCGCCCAGGACTCGCCTGCGGCACGCCTCGCCGCCTACCGCGAGCGGGTCGCGCGGCTGGAGGACCATGATGCGGTGGAGAACCTGCAGGCGACCTTCGGTTACTACTTCGACAAGGGATTGTGGGATGAAGCGGCGTCCCTGTTCGCCCGCAACGGCACGTTCGAGTATGGCCAGAGCGGCGTGTACATCGGTCGCGAGCGCATCCGCCGGGCGATGCTGCTGTTCGGCCCGCAAGGGTTGGGACAGGGCTACCTGAACAATCACATGATGCTGCAGCCGGTGATCGTCGTTGCGCCGGATGGCAAGACCGCGACCGGGCGCTGGCAGGGTCCCGTGCAACTGGCCGAGCCTGGGCAGAACGGCATATGGGGCGTGGGCATCTACGAGAACGAGTACGTGAAAGAAGGCGGAGTGTGGAAGATTGCCAAACTGCACTTCTATCCGACCGCCTTCACGGACTATGACAGGGGCTGGGCGCGATCGCTGCTGCCGATGAAGGGACCGAGTGCGCTGTTCCCGCCGGACCGGCCGCCGACCGTCGTCTATCGCTCGATGCCGGGCAATTACATCCCGCCCTTCAGCTACAAGCATCCCGTGACGGGTGCGCCGTTGACGGATCTTCCTCAGCAAGCGGACAGCGTCACGGGGAGGAAATGATCATGACGAGAATCGTACCTGGACTGGCCGTTCGCGCGGCCTCGTGCGCCACGCTCATCGCGGCGCTGACCGTCGGCACTGCGCCGGCCGTGGCGCAGTCCGTTACCGAGCGACTCGACGCGCTCGAAGCACGCATCACGCGCCTCGAGGACATGAACCAGATCGAGCGCCTGCAGCGCACCTATGGCTATTTCGTGGACAAGAGCCAATGGACGCAGCTTGCCGACTTGTTCTCGGATGATGCGACCCTGGAGATCGGCGGCAAGGGCATCTTCGTCGGCAAGCACCGCGTGCTGGAGTACATGCAGACCGCGTTCGGGCCCGATGGCGCGAAGGAAGGCGTGCTCGCCAATCATATGCAGTTTCAGCCGATCCCCGATATTTCACCGGACGGCAAGACCGGATGGATCCGCGCGCGTGCCTATGTGATGAGCCTCGGGGGCTGGGGGCTGCCGCTTTACGAGAACGAATACAAGAAGGAGAACGGCGTATGGAAGATCAGTCGTCTTACCGGCCCCTTCACCATGTACACCAACTGGGACGGTTGGGGTAAGAACGCCATGAACAACACCTGGCCGGACAAGTTCGATCCGCCCCCGGATCTGCCGCCGTCCACGGTTTATCTCACCTATCCGGCCTATTACATCGTGCCGTTCCATTATCCCAACCCGGTCACAGGCAATGTGTTCACACCGGACAAGGGATCCGTCGGTGCTTACGCCGCGCCGCCCGGCACACGTGTGCAACAAGAGGCGCTCAAGGTCGGTCAGCTCGCGGATGGCACGCAGCCCATCGCGGAACCTCCGAGAGACTGAAAGCCTGCAGGGTGACGAAGCGGCCAGCGTGAACACGCTGGCCGCTTTTCAGGCGGCTTCGCGCCGTGATCGTCACGTCGCGTACAGAAGTCGACGCAGCTATGTCTTGATGTGGAACACCCGCTCGGCGTTGCCGGAGTAGATTTTCACCTTGTCGGCTTCGGGAATGCGTGCGGCGTCCAGGAAGGCCGCGGCTTCACGATTGTCCTGATAGGGATAGTCCGCCGCCCAAAGGATGTTGTCCGCCCCCAGCACTTCCAGGCAGTAGCGGAGGACGGGCTCGGAGAACATGCCACTCGTCGTGATCAGCATGTTGCGCTTCAGGTAGAAGCTGGGCGCCTCCTTGAGTGAGCCGGTGCCCCAGTTGCGTTTCGCCGTGGCATACATATGGTCGAAGCGATAGACCCAGTAGGGAATACCTTCGCCCATGTGACCGAGGATGATTTTCAGGTTTGGAAAGCGGTCGAACACGCCGCTGAACAGCAGGCGCATGCCGTGCGTGCCGGTTTCCACTGCATACCCCCAGGATGCGCCCGCGAGCCCATAGGGACGGAACGGCGCCAGGGACGTCTCCGGTAGAGATCGCGGATGGATGTAGATCGGGCGATCGAGCGCTTCGGCTGCTTCGAGAATCGGCCAGAACTTCTCCTCATCGAGATACTCGCCATTGGTATGCGAGTTGACGATGAAGCCGTTGAGCCCGAGACGGTTGATCGCCCGGTCCATTTCCGTGACGCTGCGCCGGGCGTCATGCGGCGCGATGGCGGCAAGGCCGGCAAACCGCCCGGGATGCTTGCGGATCGCATCGGCCAGGATGTCGTTGCTTTCCCGCGCGATGGCAACAGCCGTGTCGGGGCTGAATAGCTGCACCCCGGGAGAGGTGAGGGACAGTACCTGCATGTCGACGCCGTCCGCATCCATTTGCGCGACGCGGCCGGCACCGATATCGAGCAAGCGCGGCGTCATGTCCCTGGCGTAGTCGCTGTCACCGAGCAGGATCTGTGTGAAAGACAGGTCGGCGCCTTGCGCCAGGAACTTGCCGATGTCTCTGAAGCCATCGAGCTGCGGTGGAGTGGCAAACGCCTCTTCAGTCGCGATACGCCGATACCGGCTGCTCGGCTTGGGGAACCCTGCCTCGATGGTCCGCCCCGCTGCCGAAAGTGTGGCCATGGCGCCGAGCGCCCCGGCTAGTCCCCCCAGTACATGTCTGCGGTTCATGATGAATGCTCACCTGTGTCTTTGTTCTGCTGCGCGGCCCAGGTTCTGACGTCGAGAATGCACCGGGACGATTTGCAATCAGGTGCGTTCCGGCTGCTTCCTGATCCGCGCGGGGATTCAACGCACCCGAGAATACTGTTTCCGCGAGGTCATCACCATCACGCGTCCCGGCGTGCGCGGAATTGACTCAGCTGGCAGTGTCAGTTGTCGCAAGTGGAAGTTCCTGGCGGAGTATTGGTATCGGGCATTTCATTGATGCAAGATTTTGCCTGCGTTGCGGCGCTCGAGGGGGAACGACGGGCGCACCCGGAGCTTCGGGGCGTCTCGTGCGTGCGCCACTGCCGGCACCCGTTCCCCTTCGTGCTCGCTCGAAATGAAATCCGGCTTCGCCGGGTATAAGAAACCGCATCCGGCGTAGCCGGAAGGAGACTCTGCAATGGTTCGATTCGGGGGGCATATCGTCTCGCGCTCCGTAGGTCGGGCGCTGCTTTCGGCGTCCAGTCTGGCAGCGACCTCGGTTCTCACCAGTATGGCGTCGGCACAGGAAGCTGCCGGCAGCGGAGATACGGTGTTGGCCGAAGTCGTGGTGACCGCGCAGATGCGCGAACAGAACGTCCAGGATATACCGCTGTCCATCACCGCCGTGACCGGCGACATGCTGGAAGCTCGCAGCCAGACGAACCTGAAGGAGATTTCGGCGCAGGCGCCGAACGTGCTGCTGCAGCAGAACCCCGCCGGCTCGGGCAATTCCATGCGCGCTTTCATTCGCGGCGTCGGCCAATCGGATCACAGCCCATCGGTCGAGCCCGGCGTGGGCATCTACGTCGACGACATCTACTTCGGTACCGTCACGGCCTCGGCATTCGATCTGCTGGATCTGGAGCGCGTCGAGATCCTGCGCGGGCCGCAGGGCACCTTGTCCGGCATGAACTCCCAGGGCGGATCGATCAAGCTGTACTCACGCAAGCCCGGCACGGGACGGGAAGGTGGGCATATCGAAGCCACATTGGGGAACTACGGCCGCCGCGACCTCAAGGCCAGCGCGGACTTCACGGTCATTCCCGACAAGGTCTTCGCACGCGTCACCGGCGTCGCTCGCAACCGCGACGGTCACGTCACGCTTTACAACTACGCGTGTGTCAATCCGGACGATCCGGATGTGATCTCCGGCGCCATTCCCTCGCTGATCCGTAGTGGTGACTGCAAGAGCGGCGAGCTGGGCAATCAGCAGATGTATGCGGTCCGGGGCACCTTGCGAATCGCGCCGGCGGACAGCCGGCTCGAGATCAATCTCATCGGTGACTACACCAAGGACACCTCCAGCACACAGGCATCGGTGCTCATCGCCAGCGCAGAATCCGCCAGTAAAGGTACTGCCAATCCACAGGACCGCTCGGCCATCAGCGTGCCCTACCAGGGTGTCGCCTACGACGACCGCTTCGTGACCTACGGTCAGTATCGTCGGCCGGATGCCCGGCTCAACGACCCGTATGCCAGCTATGCGAACTTCTACGATCCGGGCGTGACCTATCGCGCGATCGGGCTCGCGCCTCCGCCGGCGCAGGCCGTGCCGGGCCCTTCCAACGGCCCTTACATCGCTGCCAATGCCTCCCAGGTCGAGGCCTGGGGTATCTCGGCGACGATCGATTATGAACTGAGCGACAACTTCGCCCTGAAGTCGATCACGGGTTATCGCAGCTATGACACGATGAGCGGCATGGATAACGACAACTCGCCCGTTGTCTTCATCCAGAGCACCGACTGGTTCGGACATGAGCAGTTCAGCCAGGAGATCCGGGTGACCGGCAACCTGGTGGACGACACGGTGCACCTCACCGTGGGCGGCATCTACTTCGAGGCATCCACCCGGCCGCTGTCGCGCATCCATACCCCGTTCTCGGGGTTCGGCCCGCCGGGCTTTCCGACCTTCTCGTTCCTCAATGACGACACTGCCGATATGGAGGTGACCGCGGGCTTCGCCAACGTGGCCTGGGATGTCACGGACGCGCTCACGCTCGAAGGCGGTATCCGGGTGACGGACGAACAGAAGGATTACACGTTCGGCCGTCTCAATCCGGACGGCGCTGGTGACTATCTGCCGCTCAGCAACCCGGGCAATCCGCTCACCGGCTGGACCGGCACTTACTCCGACACGGTCACCGACTATCGCGCGGCCGTATCCTACAAGCTCGCCGCCGATGCGATGATCTATGCCCAGTTCGCCACGGGCCACAAGGCCGGCGGTATTTCACCTCGGCCGTACAGCTACCATCAGATCCGCCCCTTCGGTCCCGAGACATTGGATTCGTACGAGGCGGGCTTCAAGGTCGATCTGCTCGGTCGTGCGATCCGCCTGAACGGCTCCGTTTTCCATATGGACTACCAGGACTACCAAGGCATCCCGCAGGTCTGCGTGGGTGTCGATGGGCAGCCTCTGCCGGAGGATGCCGGCGGCGTTCCAGGCCTGTGCGGTCAGTATCTGAATCTCGCCGACGCAAAGGTGAAGGGCTTCGAGCTCGAAACGCTGATCCGACCGGTGGTGGGCCTCAGTATCGATGGCGCGGTCAGCTATGTCGACTTCGAGTTCGGCGCGCCCCGTTATGCGACCAACGACGTCCGGGAGGGATCCAGCCGTCCAGGCATCGGCAAGTGGAAGTGGAGCGTGGGAGCGCAGTACGAGCTCGAGCTCGGTCATATCGGAACGCTGACGCCACGCATCGATGTGGCGCGCACACCGGGTTACTGCGGCAACTTCGCCTGCGACCCGAATGCCACCGTGGATAGCTACGTCCTGACCAACGCGCGGCTGACGTTCGACACGCTCGATGGGGACTGGTCGGTCTCGCTCGAGGCGACCAATCTCACCGACAAGCTGTATTACGTCAACAAGTTCCTGAACCAGTGGTATGTCAGCGGGCAGCCGGGCCGGCCCAGGGAGTACGCGCTGAGCGTGCGCCGTCGATTCTGATTGATGAACCCGGGATCGGGCCGGCAGGCGGCCAGCCCGATCCCGTCATTTGCAGCGCACGACGTCACACCTGTGCGCCGACACCAGCAACCGTGAGGGAGACGAATGTTACGCAACGTTGTGGTGGCTCTCGGTCTGGCGCTGGCCGTTCCGGCCGGCGCGCAATCCTACGGTGAGCGCACCGCGCTGCCGCGCGGTGATTGCGATCGCCAATGTCTGGAATCCTTCATGGTCGCGTATGTTTCGGCGCTGCGTGCCAAGGATCCGTCCCGAGCGCCTTTCGCCGAGCATGTCCGGTTCACCGAGAACAGTGTCGAAATGCCCATCGGCGAAGGGCTGTGGGCAACGGTCAGCTCCGTCGATCCTGCCGATGGCATGATCGCTTCCGATACGGAGACCGGGAACACCGCATGGTTCGGCCATGCAGAGGAACATGGCAGGCTCGTATTTCTCGCCATTCGCATCAAGGTCGACCGGGAGAAGATCACGGAGGCCGAGACGGTCGTCGCACGCCGGACCGGCATGCCGCTGATCTTCGGCACCGGCAAAGAGCCTCATCATCCCGCCTGGACCCAGGCGCTCACCCCGGAACAACAACGTCCCCGCCCGCGCCTGCGGGCTGTCGCAGACTCCTACTTCAATACCGTCGAATACAACGACGGACAGGTCTTTGCTCATTTCAAGCCGGACTGCTCGCGACTCGAGAACGGCATCAGCACGACGACGGCAACCGGAAACACTGCGAGCTCGGCATCGGTGGCCGAGGGTTGCGAAGCGCAGTTCAAGCTCGGCATTTACCGGATCAACAAGCAACTGCGCGAACGCCGGTACCCGATCATCGATGTCGAGCGAGGGGTCGTGGTCGGGATGAACTTCTTCGATCATGCGAACACATTCGACGAATATGAGCTGACCGACGGTCGGACCATGAAAACGCTGCTCAAGTGGCCCAACTCGCTCACCATCATGGAAGCATTCAAGATCGTCGATGGCGAGATTCTGACGATCGAGGCGGTTTTCGACTATGTGCCCTACGGCATGCATTCGCCGTGGGCGGAGGGAGAAGAGTGATGCGCGCTGTTCGTTTCTTGCTCGCTACGGCCTTGCTCGGTCTCGCCGTGCCGGCGGGCGCGTCCGCTCCGTGCGATGAGTCGTGCATGCTGCGCCTTGCCGACGCATTGGTCGAGGCGGTGGCAGCCAAGGACTTTCGCCGCCTGCCTTGGGCCGATCCCGTCCATTTCACCGAGAACAATGTGCCGCTGATGATCGGCGATGGCTGGTGGGGCTCGACCGGCGCCACGGTCGGGCAGAAGGCGTTCTCATTGGCCGATCCCCAGACCGGCAATGTGGTGTGGTTTGGAACCATCTGGGATCACGATGAGCCGTCCTTCGGCGCGCTGCGCATCAAGGTGACCGACGGCAAAATTGCCGACGTCGAGCTGATCGCAGCCCGCACCCCGTGGCCGATTCCCTTTGGCGATCCTCGGACGTTCGCCATCTCGTCGTCGATGATCAGTCCGGTCGCTGCCGACAAGCGCCGCTCCCGCGAACGTTTGATCGATCTGGCCGACAACTATCTGGCGACCAAGCAGCGTAACAACGGCGCCTTGCTCGCCGATTTTGCGCCCAAATGCGCCATGGTCGAGAACGGCGTGCAAATCACCTCGGCCGAAGCCGAGATCCAACCCCGGGCCACCGATTGCGCGTCGGTCTTTCGCGCCGGGCTCTTCGCACCGGTCGAACGCATACGCGACCGGCGCTACCCCATCGTCGACGTCGAGCGCGGGCTGGTGCTGGCGATCAGCGTGCAGGATCTGCCGGCACGGGAAAAGACCTTCACGACAACCGACGGCAAACGGATTGCCGTGAAGCGCGATTATCCGATGAGCCGGCTGGTGGCCGAGCTGGTGCGTATCGAGGGCGACACGGTGGTGCGCTCCGAAGGCGTGGTGGCCTCGCTGCCGTACCGGATGCCGACGCCCTGGCACTCGGGATTCGCGTCGAAACAGCCGCGTCACTGAAGCGGCGCGGGCCAATGCAACGGAGAACGACATGACCTTCCTTCGTCTGCCCGCCCTGCTGGCTGCGGTGCTCATCTTCTCGGGCTGCTCATCATCCGATGAGGCGCGGGTTGCGCTGGAACAGCGAGTGCAACAATTGGAAGACGAAAAGGAGATTCGTGAGGTGATCATTCGCTACGGCGAGTATCTCGATGCGCGGGACTACGCGGCGTATGCTGCGCTGTTCGCCAGCGACGGCGTGTGGACCGGTGGTTTCGGCAGCGCGCAGGGGCCGGCGGCCATTCAGGCGATGCTGGAAGAGCACCTCGGCAAGCCGGAAGAGGGGTTCATCAACAAGACGAACTTCCACTTGAACACCACGGTGGTGGTCGACGTCCAGGGAGACAGCGCCAAGGCGCGCTCGCGCTATTTGTTCTTCACTGCCTCTCCGGAGAACCGGCCGGTGGTGGCGCTGGCCGGACGCTACGTCGACGAGTTCGTTCGTGAGGCTGGCCAGTGGAAGATCAAGCGCCGTACGACCCATGGTGTGATTCCACATAGGGACGGGAATGACCCCAACCCTCCGCCGCCGCCGGCTTCGCTGGGCGGTGTCACGCGACCGCAGTGACGTTGCGTGATCGAGGATCCGTGGCGCAGGGATGCGCCGCACGGTGTGGCCTCGAGCCCACTGGACGCCGCGCAGGCTGAAGGTCACCCTGGAGCGATCACGCCAGGCGTCCGCGCGATCGTCGCGGCGGGGCCACCGGGCGCCGATCTACGAGGCCAGGCTTGTTGAGCATGTAACCGTTCTCGAGGTCGATGCGCGAGCGCCACGCCGGTGCGGTTGGCTAAGCCGCCCGGGCATGTCAGAGTGTGCGCTACGCTGACACGTGCGATGTCCGCACACGAAGAAAAGGCGAGAGCGGTATGACCCCAGACAGACAGGCCGCGGGTGCGGTCCTGATACGGACGCTGCAAGAAGAGCTTGGCGCGAGCGTGATCCAGACGCCGGGCGAGGCGGATTTCGCGCGCCATCTGCGGGATTTCACCAATGAAGCGCCCCAGGGCTTGCAGCTGTTGGGCATTGCCTATCCGCATACCACCGAGCAAGTGGCACACATCCTGCGCGCCTGCCACGCGGCGAACGTACCGGTGACGCCGCAGGGCGGGCTCACGGGTATCGCCGGGGGCGCCGTACCGGTGGTGCCCTCCCTGGTGTTGTCGCTGGAACGGATGCGGGGGATCGAAGAGCTCGACACGAATGCACGGACCATGACCGTGTTGGCCGGTACGGTGCTGGAGACCGTGCAGAACGCTGCCGAGGAAGCCGACCTGTTCTTCCCGCTCGATCTGGGCGGGCGCGGCACGGCGCAGATCGGGGGCAATGCGGCGACCAATGCCGGCGGCAACCGGGTGCTGCGTTACGGCATGATGCGTGATCTCGTGCTCGGCCTGGAAGTGGTACTGGCCGATGGCACGGTGGTGAGCTCGCTCAACAAGATGCTGAAGAACAATGCCGGCTATGACCTGAAGAATCTGTTCATCGGCAGCGAGGGCACGCTGGGCATCATCACCCGCCTGGTGTTACGGCTGTTTCCGAAGCCGCGCAGCGCCGTCACGGGGCTGGTGGCGGTGGCCGATTACGCGGCGCTGCTGGAGCTGTTGCGCGCAGCCAGCTCGGCGTTCGGCGCCACGCTGGCCGCCTTCGAGGTCATGTGGCCGGAGTTCTACCGGCTGGGAACGACGGCGCTCGGACGCACACCCCCCCTGCCCGAGGGGCATGGCATCTATGTCCTCCTGGAAACCCTGGGCACCGATCCGCAGCGCGACGAGACACGCTTCCAGGAGGTCATCGCCGAGCTGTTGGACTCCGGGCTGCTTCAGGACGCCGTGGTCGCCGGGTCGGGCCGGCAGCGCCAGGAGCTTTGGGCGATTCGCGATTGCCCGGGTGAGTTCCCCAAGGTCGGCCATTGGCCGCAGCTCGGTTTCGACGTGAGCCTGCCGGCAGGACGCATCGGGGATTTCGTCGAACACTCGCGCCGGCTGCTGCAGGAGCACCGCCCCGACCTGGCATGCGTCTACTTCGGCCACTTGGCCGATTCCAACCTTCACCTGTCGGTGCGCGTGCCCGAACAGGCGTCTCCCGCCGAGATCGAGGCCATCGAGGAGCTGGTCTACCGTGCCGTCGGCGAATGGGGCGGCTCGATTTCCGCAGAGCACGGCATCGGCCTGCTGAAGCGCGCCTTCCTGCACTATTCGCGCAGTCCCGCCGAGATGGAGCTCATGCGGGCGTTCAAGCGCACGCTCGACCCGAAAGGGATCCTCAATCCAGGTAAAGTGATTTGAGGCCCGCCCGGGAGTCCGGCGCTGGCGCCGCTCCCGGGCCGCACGTGACCCTCGTGCTACTTGCCGGGGCCCTGCCCGGGCGACCCGGTAAACCGGGCGGCATCCTCTGCGCCGCGAGTTGCGTCCCCCGGGGTATAGGCGTGCGCACCGGCGCCGGCCAGCTTCCCCTCGGCAACGATGAGGTATTCCTCGCGAATCGGTCGGCCTTCGAACCAGCACTCGAGAATTTCGCGGGTACCGGCTGCATAGCGCGCCTGCGCCGAAAGCGAAGAGCCGGAGATGTGCGGCGTCATGGCTTCATGCGGCATGGTGCGCCACGGATGGTCGCGCGGCGGGGGCTGCGGGAACCACACATCGCCCGCGTAGCCGGCGAGCTGTCCGCTCTCGAGCGCCCGGACGATCGCGTCGCGATCGCAGATCTTGGCGCGCGCAGTATTCACGAGGTACGTCCCGCGCTTCATCTTGCCGATCAAGGCATCGTCGAACAGCCCCTCCGTTTCAGGGTGCAATGGCATGTTGATGGTGACCACGTCGCATACCTTGACCAGCGCTTCCGCGTCCGGATGGAAGGTCAGGTCGAGCTCTTTCTCCAGCTCCGTGGGCAGACGATGGCGATCGGTATAGTGCAGCTTCACATCGAAAGGCTTCAGCCGACGCAGCACGGCCGTGCCGATCCGTCCTGCGCCGACCGTGCCGACATTCATGCCTTCGACATCGTATGAGCGTTCGACGCAATCGGCGATGTTCCAGCCACCGTCCACCACCCATTGATGGGATGGCAAGTAGTTGCGTACCAGGGCCAGGATCATCATCACCACGTGTTCCGACACACTGATGCTGTTGGAGTAGGTCACCTCGGCCACTGTGACACCGTGGTTCATGGCCGCCTGCAGGTCGACGTGGTCCGAGCCGATGCCGGCGGTGATCGCCAGCTTCAATTTCTTCGCCTTGGCAAAGCGCTCGGCGGTGAGATAAGCCGGCCAGAATGGCTGCGAGATCACGATCTCGGCATCCGGCAGCTCCTTGTCGAAGGTGCTGTCGGGGCGGTCCTTGTCGGACGTGACGACCAGCGTGTGGCCTTGAGACTCGAGGAACTTGCGCAGGCCGAGCTCACCGGAGACGCAGCCCACCAGCTCGCCGGGCTTGAAATCGAGGCCCTTTGGGGTCGGGGTGGTTTGCCCGTCAGGATATCGGTCGATCTTCGGGATATCGTCGCGGGCGTACTTCGGGGGGTATCCCCCGACGGGATCGTCATAGAGGACGCACAAAACCTTCGCCATAAGACCCCCTACGCGCGCGTTGAGATCGGATGGTTCAAAGGACTTCTTAGATCACTCCCGATCTCCAAGACATTGGAGATATCCACGATGCCCGGCGGACTGCACGGGGTCGGTGAAGCGCCGGGGCAAATCCGGAAAGTTTGCTGCCGGGCGGTCCAGGTCCGCTGCCGTATTCGGCGCACCGGTCGATCCGCCACTCGCGGGCGCGCGATCTGCGCGTCGCGCGCCTCACAGGATCAGCGGAGTGCCTTCACCAGCGACCACTTCCGCGCCACAGCGGGCCGTTCAGACGATGGATACGCCCAGTTGCCAGGCCCGATGCACCAGCCCGTGCCAGGAATTGGCGATGAACAGCTCGGGATTGCCCCACTGGGCGTCGAAGTCGACCGTCGGCGTCGCCGCGATCATGTCGGCGATGCTCATGCCCTGTGCCAGAAGCTTCGACAGGCGGATCTTCAGCTCGGCGAGCATCTCATGTTCCGCCTGCAAGGCCGTGCGCGACTGTAGCGGCCCGATGCCGGGCACGATTCGGGTCTGGTCATCGGTGAGCTCCATCAGGGTGCGCGTGGCGTCCGCCAGCCCTCCGATCCAGCCATTGGTGGTGTAATCCGGGAGGGGATAGGCGCCCACCGAGACGATATCGCCGGCAACCAGCACGTTGGCCGAACGAAAATAGACGTAGATGTCGCCGTCGGTGTGGGCCTGGGGCAGGTAGCCGTAATCGATCTGCTCGCCTCCGAACGAGAGACTTTCGCGCGTGTAGAACGTCTGGTTCGGCTGCGCCTCGCGCGGCAGGGGCGGAAATTCCCGCTGGCGCCACTTGCAGCGCACGGTGGTGCCCAGCCACAGGCGCGTGTTCTCGTGGGCGATGATGCGGGTGCCTGCCGCACCCAGCACCTGGTTCGAGCCGGTGTGCTCCCAATGCCAGTGTGTGTTGAAGAGCGTGTGTACACGGTCGCTGCCCGTGCGCTCCTTGACGACGCGCAGCACGTCCGCGGAACGCTCCGGCGAGCCGCCATCGACCATCAGCACACCTTCGGGTGAGTCGAACACCACCACGTTCCCGCCACCGCCGGCGATCAGGAACAGTCGTTCGGCCAGTGGCGTGACGCTCAGTGCGGGCGCATGCGCCGCACCTGCACGGACGAAGCGTGGCAAGGCGCATGCCGCGGCGGCCGACGGGACGACGCGGAGAAAGGCTCGTCTGTCCATCATTGCGTCGCTCGCTCCGCGGCCGCTACGGGTTGCGCAGCTGTTTGAGCGGCCATGAGCTCGCGCAGCAGCTTCTCGGTTTCGGGGTGGGCCTGGATGGAAACACGACCGGAGCCGGTGTTGCTGCCCTTGGCGATGTCGGCCGGGGTGCGCCCCTGCACGTCCGCCACCATGACGTCCGCGTCATGAGCCACCAGCGCCCTGATCAACTCGTTCCAGCCCCAGCGCGCCGCGCCGTGCAAGGCGGTCTGGCCGTTGCGAGCGCGCGCGTGGATGTCGGCGCCTGCCGCGAGCAGCACCTCGACGGCTTCGATGGCCTGTGCCTCGGTCTTGTATCGCCCGCGCGTGTCGATCGGCGACGAGCCCAGGCCTGCCGCCGCCATCAGCGGGGTAATGCCATCCAGGGTCGCAAGATCCGGGTGCGCGCCATGCTCGAGCAGCAGCCGCATGGCTGCGACGTCGCCCGCTTTGGCCGCCCGGATGAGCGGCGTCGTGCCTACGGTGAGCATCATGTCCGCGCCGCGGTCGTCACGCAGCGAGCGGTGGGGCGGGAAGAGCTTGAGCTGCAGATTCGGATTGGCGCCCGCCTGGAGCAGGCGCTCGATCAATTCCAGGCTGCTCGTCTCGTCGAGGGACGGGCGGTCGGCGCGCCCGCCGGTGGGCAGCGTGTTGGCGTCCACCGCGGCATAAAGCGCGGAACGGCCCCAGTGGTCCCACTTGTCCACGTCCGCGCCCACCTCGACCAGGAAAGCGGCCACGTCGAAATTGAAGTTGAGTGTCGCGAGCAGCAGCGGCGAGACCCCATCGGGATCGGTGAGATCCTTGTCGGCGCCGCCTTCGATCAGGGCCCGCGCGCATTCCGTGCAACCCTTGCGTGCCGCGTACAGCAGCGGCGTGAACCCGCCGGAAGGACGCGCCTGCACGCGCGGCTCGGCCGTGACCTGTCGTTCCCACTCGTTCACGTTGGAACGGGCGTTGACATCCGCGCCGCACGAAATCAAATAGCGCACCATGTCCGGGCGTGCCTCGGCGGCGGCCCACATGAGCGCCGTCTGTCCACGCCATTTCTCCCGCGCGTTGACATCCGCGCCGTGCCGGACCAGCAACCGGGCGGCATCGACGTTGTTGGTGCGGGCCACGATCATGAGCGCCGTCTGGCCATCTGCGTTAGGTGACTCCACGTCCGCGCCGCGCTTGAGGAGCTTGCGCATGACGTCCACGTTGCCGCGCACGGCCGCTTCCGACATCGGCGTCGAACCGTAATCGTTCTTGGCGTTGGGATCGGCGCCTGCCGCGAGCAGCCGATCGATGAGCTCGACGTCATCGTGGTACACGGCCCAATGCAAGGCGGTGGTGCCGTCCAGCGCACGCTGATTGACGTCCGGACGGGGCTTGGCATCGAGCAATGCACGCACCGCCGCCCGGTCGTTCTTGCTGGCGGCAATCACCAGGGTGGCCGTTTCCTCGACGGCTTCGACGACCGGCCGTTCCGCGGCGACCGCTGTCGCGGCGAGCATCGACACGGCCGCCAACACGGATGCCAGCCGTGGGTGGCGGTGCTTGGACTGGTGCTGTGACGTCTGCATCATGGTTCAGATCTCCGCGATGGCGCCCGTGCTGTCACCCCCTCGTCCGGGTCGGCACCGCGACCCGTTGCAGGGTGGCGAGCAACACGTTGGCGAGCGGCGTGCGCTCGCTGAATGAATGGGTCGACCGCTCGGGGCGGTTGCTGCGCCGCCAGACGGCGCGGCGGGCAGCGGACTGGTTGTGGTGCTCGTCGTCGCTCATGATTGCGGCCGTAGCGCAGGGCGAGGATCGGGCCTTGCTGCCGTCGCCCCGACAGACAAGGCAAATCCCCCCGCAAATCAGCCATATACTACGGTTTCATGAGGCGCCGGGACAGTATCGAAAACCCCCAAATCGCCTTGCCCAGGCAATCCTCCGTGGCGCATTCTGCGATCGCTTGCTGCGTCCAGGCAGGCCCTGGCGCGAGGTGGCGACGAATGCCCGAGCGCTTGACGGAGCTGGTCATGGCGGCCCAAGGAAGGGTTGCGGGGCGGGCAGGATGGACATCGTCGGGCACGCGCCCGATGATCGCCGGATTCCCGGATTCGTCGACCGCCCACCGTGCCCCGGCCTCTCCGCATTGACCGTCGTGGCAGCCGTCCCGGGGCCGGCACGGGCCCGGTCGACCTGTACAGTGGCCGCACCTGCCGAGTCCGGTGCCATGACATTCCCCCGGCTGCGAGGTGGCACGCATGACCGCACTATCCATTCTCGACCTGGTCCGCGTCACCGAGGAGGCGGACGCTCGCACGGCGCTCGATAACGCACGCGATCTGGCCGCCCACGCGGAAAACTGGGGCTACCGGCGCTTCTGGGTCGCCGAGCACCACAACTTCCCCGGTATCGCGAGCGCAGCGACCTCCATCGTGATCGCGCACATCGCCGCAGGCACGCGCACGATCCGGGTCGGCGCCGGGGGCATCATGCTGCCGAACCACGCACCGATCGTCATCGCCGAGCAGTTCGGCACGCTTGCGCGGCTTTTCCCGGGACGCATCGATCTCGGGCTTGGACGGGCGCCGGGCACCGACCCCGCGACGGTGCGCGCGCTGCGGCGCTCGCTCGACGCGGCGGACAATTTCCCGCAGGACGTGCTGGAGCTCCAGGGCTACTTCAAGCCCGCCGCGCCGGGGCAGCGCGTCGTGGCAGTGCCTGCCGCGGGCACCGAGGTTCCCTTGTGGATCCTCGGCTCGAGCACGTTCGGTGCTGCCCTGGCGGCGGACTTGGGGCTGCCCTATGCGTTCGCGTCACACTTCGCGCCGCAACAACTGCTGACCGCCCTGGAGATCTATCGCAGCCGCTTCAAGCCTTCGGCACAGCTGGAACGACCCTATGCCATGGTCGGGGTGAACATCATCGCCGCCGATACCGACGCCGAGGCGCGCCGCCTTGCGACGACGCAGCAGATGTCCTTCGCGGATCTGCTGCGGGGCGCGCGCAGCCTGAGCCGACCGCCGATCGACGACATCGAGACGTATTGGACGCCGCTCGAGAAAGCGCAAGCGATGCAGATGCTGAGCCGCTCCATCATCGGCTCCCCGGCCACGGTGCGCGCGGGCATCGAGGCGCTCGTTGCCGAAACGCGAGCCGACGAGCTCATCGTGGTTTCGGACGTCTACCATCACCACGCGCGGCTACGCTCCTTCGAGCTCATCGCCCAAAGCGCCGGTATCGCCTGACGCGTCGGCACCCGCCCGCCGC